>JANXUM010000475.1 GCA_025356215.1 Bryobacter sp.
CAGGTCCATTAAAACCCGATGGGTCGATACTGAAATAGTTTGAAGTATCGAGTGGATAGCCGGAGAGGGTCGAGCCGTCGGCGACGACGGTAAAGAACTTACCGGTGTCCATCGAATCCCAGACGATGAGGTCGAAGGAAATCGTGATGGAGCTGTGGGCGGCAAGGCCGTTCAGCGTGAGCGTGCTGGTGGGTGCGCCAGTGAGGGAATTTCGCAGGTGCTGGCTGCCGAAACCGAAAGCGCTCAAGCCCCCGGTCGATTCCACCGCCGCCCCGCTTCCCGTCCAGCCGGTGGGAGGCGCGCCCAGCGATACTGATTCGAAGTTTTGTTGATAGATCACGGATGCCGACAGGGACAGGCAGCCGTAGGCAAGTGCAAAGAGCAGTTTTGAGTTCATGGAGTACTTCCTCTAGAAGGCGAAGTGCGGTTAGCCGCCGGGGGGGACCAAAAAATCTTAAAAAAGTTGGTCTCGGAATGCTGCCCACCGCACTTTCACAAATAGAGGGGAGGCCCGCAGCTTGTTACACTCACGGCTACGCCATGGATTACGTCGTCGCGGAGCGCCTGTTGGAGGAATGGGGGCGAGGGGACCGGGAGTCTCTCGATCAGCTAATGGGGCTTGTCTATCACGAGTTGCACCGCATGGCGGCGGGCGTATTGTCGGGCGAATCGACAACCAACCGGACCAGGCCGACCTCGCTGGTCAATGAGCTTTACTTGGAGCTGCAACGGCAGGGCAAGCTTGAGACGCGGGGGGAGAAGCATTTCTTTAGCGTGGCCGCGTTTTTGATGCGGCAGATTCTGGTGAGCCACGCGCGCAAGCGGAACTCCCAAAAGCGCGGGGCCGGGATCACGCCCGAGAGCCTGTCCGAAGTAATCGAGCGCGGCGGCGATTGGGAGCGCGAGCCGGAGTTGATGATTGCCTTGAACGACGCGTTGGCCCGGTTGGAGGAATTCGATCCGTTGAAGGCGGCAATTGTCGATATGCGTTTCTTCGCTGATTTGACAGTGGAGGCGACCGCAGAAGCCTTAAGCATCTCGCCGATGACTGTCAAGCGCCATTGGGCCGTAGCGCGGGTGTGGCTGTATGAACAGTTGCGAGGACCCGCGTGAATCAGGAGACTTGGCACCGGGTGGACGATTGCTTGGCCGATGCGCTGGACCTGCCGGTGTCCGAACGCGAAGAGTATTTGGCAATCCGCCTGGGGGACGACCCGAAGGCATTGGCGGAGGCGTTGAAGCTCGTGGGGCAGGCTGCCAGCGCCGAACAGTTGTTTGCCCGCGGCCCGTTGGCCGGCTTGGGGGGACTGTCGGCGGGAGCGCGGTTGGGCCCATGGGAATTGGTGCGTCCGCTGGGGAGCGGCGGTATGGGCGTGGTCTGGCTGGCGCGGCGAGCAGACGGGCAGGCAGCGATGATGGCGGCCATCAAACTGCTGCCGCCGGCCCTGAGTGGGCCGTTGCGCGGGGACAGTGATCTGCTGCGAGGCTTCCTGCTCGAAAAGCAGATCTTAGCCCGCTTGCACCATCCCAATATTGCGCGATTGCTCGATGCGGGCGCGGGCCCCGGAGACACGCCCAACTTCGTGATGGAGTACGTCGAAGGCGATCCTTTAATGACCTTTGTGCGGGCCAGCACCGCGGATCGCCTGCGCCTATTTCTGAAGATCTGCGACGCCGTGGCCTATGCGCATGCCAATCTGGTGATCCATCGGGACTTGAAGCCGCAGAACATCCTGGTGGGGATGAACGGCGAGCCGAAGCTCCTGGACTTTGGAATCGCTAAGATTTTGAACGATCCGGCGGGAGACGCGTCAATCACGCTGCGCCGGGCTTTCAGTTTGGATTACGCGAGCCCAGAGCAGATTCGCGGCGGCCCGATCAGCACCGCGACGGATGTCTATTCATTGGGGCTGATCTTATACGAGATGATGACGGGGGACCGGGCGCGGCGTTGGAACGACAGGGCGCTGGGGGAAGTGCTCGCTGAGTCTGAGCGCTTTACCTTGCCGGCGCGCGCGGGTTTAAACAAGGATTTGCGCGCCGTGCTTGGAAAGGCGACCGCGGTGGAAGTATCGCGGCGATATGCGAGCGTCAGCGATTTCGCGGCCGACGTGGAACGGCTTATGGAAGGGCGTCCGGTGGAGGCGCGCCCCGTCGGGACCTTCTATCAGCTCGTTTGTTTCGCCCGGCGGAACCGTTGGCTGGTAGGGGCGGCGGCTGTTGCGCTGGCGACGATCGCCGGGTTGGGAATTTGGGGGATGCTGTCGGCGCGGACGGCCCAGGAACGGGCTGCGCAATTGCAGATGGCCTTGGGCGCGGAGCAGGCGGCTACGCGCGAGGCAGTGGCGAAAGGCGCTCTAGCCCGCCAGATGAGTGAGTTGGCGCAAAGACGCGAGGAGCAGGCGGAGGTAGGCTTGCGGGAGTTATTGAGTGTGACCGACGAGGTGATCGTGTCGGCGCAACGGAATGTATCGAAATTGCCAGGTGGAACGAAAGCGAGCATCGAATTGATGGAAATGGCGCTGGCCAGGGTAGAAAAGATGCCGGTGACCGCCGCCACGCGTACCAATTTTTTGTTGTTGCAAGCTGAGACTCATGCGCGTTTGGCGGAACTCTATGGAGGAGGTAACAGCAACCTGGGAAATAAGGCAAGCCAGCGGAGCCATCGTGAACGCAGCGTGGCGTTATGGGCGCGGCTGCACGCCCTTGATGGAACGCGACTGGAGTGGGAGCGAGGTTGGTTGGAATCCCGGTTTCGCTTGTTTCTTGGGACCCTGCGAAAAGAAGACGGCCCGCGCCCGGCTGAGTGGAAACAGATGGAGCGGGAGTTTACCGCGTTGTGGCGGCGGGCCCGGCCGGACGACCGGCTAACCGGGCGGGTCTTGGGGTCGTTCTACTTTTTCCGGGCGTTCTGGACGCCTCAGGAGAGCCCGCGCAAGCGGACGGATCTAGAGGCCGCGCTTCAATATTTTTCGCAACGGCTGAAAGATCCCGCAAGCGAGCCGGCGACGCTACGGGATTTGGCGCTGGCGCACAAGTATCTGGCGGGAGTGTCCTCGTTGTCCGGCGAGGAACGATTGCGCCATTCGGTTGAGGCCCTGCGTCTGGACCGGATCCGTAGCGCGCGGGACGTCGATGACGCGAGTGCAAAGCTGGACTTGGGCTTCAGCCTTGTGTCGGTCGCCGACGCGCAGTGGGGCATAGGCAATCTGTTGGAGGCCCAGCGAGGCTATCTCGAAGGGTATGAGTTGAGGAAACGATTAGCGGCGATGGACGCGGAGAATGTTTTTGCGCAACGCTCCCTGTTGTATCCAATGCGGAACTATGGCGTGCTTTCTGTGGATTTACAGGATTGGGCCGCCCTACGATTTGCGGCGAAGGAGTTTAGCTGGTTAGGCGAGCGGCAGCATTCGAAATTGCAAGGCTGGGATGTGGCGACCCTCGCATACTGGCGGGGGCTGACGGAGGAGGGTTCCAGCGCGGCCTGCGGCTATTTCCGCCAGGCGCGGCGCGCGGTGGAGGACCTGAAAGAAGGAACGTCGGAGCCCACTCGGGCGGAGTTAGATAAGCGGGTGGCGGGGTGCGTCGATAGCGCATCGCCCCGCCCTTAGTTTTTCGTTTACCAGTCGGTCACCGAGCCGTCGAAGCCGTCGTAGGTTTGCGGGTTGGTCCAGTCGTGGCCGATCTTGTCGGCCATGGCGTTCTCGTCAAGCTCGACGCCGAGGCCGGGGGCGGTTGGGAGGTCGAGATAGCCGTTGGTGACGGTGAGTGGCTTTTTGACGTAGCCCTCGCCGAGGGAGACTTGCTCCTGGATGAGGAAGTTGGGGATGGACGCGGAGAGCTGCACGCCGGCGGCCAAGGAGATCGGGCCTAGCGGATTGTGCGGCGCAATGGTGGCGTAATGGGCTTCGGCCATGCCAGCGATCAGGCGGCACTCCGTAATCCCTCCGGCGTGACAGAGGTCGGGCTGGAGGATCGTGGCGGCCTTTTTCTCGAGCACTTCTCGGAAGCCCCACTTGGTGAAGACGCGCTCGCCAGTGGCGATCGGGATGTGAGTGCCCCGGGCGATCTCGGCCATGATGTCGTGGTCCTGGCAGTTGATTGGCTCTTCGATGAACATCGGATTGTACTGTTCGAGTTTCTTGATGAGGACCTTAGCCAGGGCGGGGCTGACGCGACCGTGGAAATCGATGGCGATGTCGGCCTTGTCGCCAACGGCCTTGCGTAGTTCGGCGAAGCGCTCGACGATGTAATCCACCTCGGCTGGCGGTTCGATGTAGCGATGGAAATTATTGCCGCCGGGGAAGGCCTTTGAGTAACTGCCTTGTGGACCGGTCTTGAAGGCGGTGAAACCTTTGGCCATCTGGGCGCGCATGACCTCGGGAGTGCCGGCGTGGGCGTAGACGCGGACCTTGTTGCGGGTGGGGCCGCCGAGCAGTTCGTAGACGGGGACGCCGAGGGCTTTGCCTTTGATGTCCCACAGCGCTTGATCGATGCCGCTGAGGGCGCTGGTGAGAACGGGGCCGCCGCGATAGAAAGCGTGGCGATAGATGGCTTGCCAGTGGTGTGCGACGGGGCGGGGATCTTTGCCGACCAGATAGGGTTCGATTTCTTTGATGGCGGTGGCAACGGTCAGAGCGCGGCCTTCCACTAGCGGCTCTCCCAGGCCGACGATGCCGGCGTTGGTGTGGATTTTCAAAAAGAGCCAGCGGGGCTTGACCAGGATCGTCTCAAGCTTTGTGATCTTGAGATTGTCCTTGGCTAGGACGGGGATGTCTTTGCGTTGCGACAGGGCGGCTCCGGCGGTGACCATCGAAGCGAAAGCGCCGCGGATGGCGTGGCGGCGGGATTGGGGTGACATGAGTTTCTCCTAGGCGAAATGGATCCAGAGGCCGAGTACGGCTGACAGCACGACCACGGTGAATATGATTTCACTTTTTGAGCCGGCGATGGCGCCACCCGGTTCGATGGTGAGGTCGGCGATCAAGTGCAGCGGCTTGCGCGCAGTGACGCTGCTGACACCGAGCATGATCGCGACGCAGAGCACGAAGACGATGATCGAGAAGTTGAGGAAACTGAAGTCGACCACTTTGTTGAGAACGCCCAGATCCATCTTCATTGCGTTGTGGAGGATGTCAAGGGCGAAGCGGCTCGCGCCAAGGAGGCCGCCGACGATCAGCGTTGTGAATGCTGCGGCGGCGGTCGCGCCGCGCCAGAGGATTCCGGTGAGGAAGACCGCCGTGATGGGCGCGCCGACGTAAGCTTGGACGCTCTGCAGGTATTGGTAGACCTCGTTGTTGAGGTTGCGGATGAGCGGGATCCAGAGGATCGAAACCAGGACGACGCCGATGGTGACATAGCGACCGACGTTGACCAGACGCTTTTCGCTTGCGGTCGGATTGATCTTCTTGTAGATGTCCATTGTGATCAGCGTCGAGCAACTGTTGAAGACGCTGGAGAGGCTGCTCATGAGCGCGGCCAGCAGCGCGGCGACCATAAGGCCCATCAGGCCAGGAGGAAGGAGGCGGGTGACCAGGAGCGGATAGGCGTTGTCTCCCGTGACTTCATTGGGCCAGATGGCCTTGGCGCAGAGGCCCGGGAGCACGAGGATGAAGACGGGGAGGATCTTGAGAGCGGCGCAGAAGAAGGTGCCTTTGCGGGCGTCTTTAAGGCCGCGCGCGGCCAGCGTCCGTTGCACGATGACTTGATCGGTACACCAATACCAGGTGCCCAGGACGAGGGTGCCGATGGTGGTGCCGAGCCATGGATAGGACGGGTGATCGATGGGCTTGATCATGTGGAAGAAGTCCGGGGGCAGGGCGGAGCGGAGGCCTTCAAAGCCGCCCGCTTTATCGAGACCGAGCCATGTGAGGACAATTGCGCCAACGATGAGCAGGATGGCCTGGAAGAGGTCTGTGTAGATGACCGCGGCAAGGCCGCCGAAGACTGTGTAGATGCCGGTGGCGATGACGAGGAAGATGGCGGTGGTCATGTAGTCCCAGCCAAAGACCTCGCGGATGAGGATGCCGCCGGCGAAGAGCGACACCGAGATCTTGGTAAAGACGTAGGCAAGCAAAGAGATGATCGTAAGGTACCAGCGACAGTTGGCACCGAAGCGCAACTCAAGAAACTCTGGCATTGTGTAAACCTTGCTCTTGAGATAGTGGGGCACGAAGAGCCAGCCGAGGATGAACAGACAAATGCTGGCAGACCACTCGTAGCAGCCGACGGCGAGGCCTGTCGATGCGCCGGAGCCAGCGAGGCCGATGAAGTGCTCGCTCGAAATGTTGGTGGCGAACAGTGATGCGCCGACGGCGAACCAGCCAACGCTGCCACCGGCGAGGAAGTAGTCTTTGGAGTTGCGTTCCTTGCGTGAATGGTAGTAGCCGATGGCGAAGACGACCATAAAGTACGCGCCGATGATGACTGTGTCGAGCATTGGGGATTAGTCTATATCCATATGACCCGCCGTGAGTGGATGGCTTTGACTTCAGCTTCATTGTTGGCTCAGTCGCCCGCGCGGCCGAACCTCGTGTTTATCCTGGCCGACGATCTAGGCTATGGCGATTTGGGTTGCTATGGGCAGGAGAAGATCGCGACGCCGCATCTGGACGCGCTGGCCGCCAGCGGGGTGCGCTTTACGTCGGCCTACGCCGGGGCAACGGTTTGCGCGCCGAGCCGTTGCTCGCTAATGACTGGGCTGCATACGGGGCACACGCGGGTTCGCGGCAACGGGAAGAACGAGACGGTGCTGCGGGCCGAGGACCGGACGGTGGCTGAATTGCTGCGGGCGAGCGGCTATCGCACGGCGATCTTTGGCAAGTGGGGCTTAGGGCAGCTGGGGTATCCGGGCTATCCGACGAAGAAGGGTTGGGAGGAGTGGGTGGGTTACTTCTCCCAAACGCAAGCGCATAACTACTATCCGGAGATGCTGCATCGCAATGACGGGTTCTTTGAGCTGACGGGCAATACGGGCATGCGGCGGCGCGACTATGCGCCCGATGTGATCCATGGCTACGCGTTGCGTTGGCTGGAGGCGCGGAAGGCGGAGGAGCCATTTTTTCTGTGCTACAACTCGACGATTCCTCATACCAATAACGAGATGGGGCGCGATACGGGGAACGGGCAGGAGGTGCCGGAGGACAAGCCGTATTCGGCCAAGCCGTGGCCGCAGGTGGAGAAGAATTTTGCGGCGATGGTGTCGCGCTTGGATCGGCTGGTGGGGTCTCTCGTCGCGAAGTTGAAGGAGCGCGGACTGTATGAAAATACGTTGATTGTGTTTGCCTCCGATAACGGTGCGCATAAGGAGGGCGGGCATGATCCAGCCTTCTTCCGATCGAGCGGGCCGCTGCGGGGGGCTAAGCGGGATCTGTATGAGGGTGGGATTCGCGTGCCGGCCTTTGCGGTTTGGGATCAGAGAATTGCGGCGGGCGGAGTCAGTGACGCGCCTTGGGCCTTTTGGGATGTGTTGCCGACTTTTTGTGAGGCAGCGGGGATTGCTGCGCCAACCGAACTGGATGGCCGCAGCATGTTGACGCAATGGCGGGGGGGCGCGGCAGAGGCGCATCGGCCCTTCTATTGGGAGTTTCACGAAGGTGGCTTCACGCGCGCTGTGCGCAAGGGGCAATGGAAGGCCATTCAACTGAAGGGTGGCAATGTGGAGTTGTATGACCTATCGAAGGACTTGGGTGAGCGGGTTGATTTGGCGGCGAGCGACCCGGCGGGCGTGTTGAAGGAGTTACGTGAGTTACTGATGAATTCTCGCGTCGAGAGCGCCGATTGGCCTACTCAAGTTTGAGCGCGCGGAGATTTTTCCATTCGACACTTGTCTTCTCCATGTGAATTTGGAGACCGATTTGCCCTTCGTTGAGGCCCTCGGGGAGGGCGTCTGATTCTGCCACTTGGACGCCGTCGACCCAAACCCGGCAGCTGCGGCCGCGGACGAGGACCTGTAAGTAGAACCAGCGATTCTCGGTGTCGGTTGCGATGCTCGACCGGGCGATGCCGTAGATGCTGCCGGTGGGAAACACCGAATCGAGCGGCGAATAGATTTGTACTTCGAAGCCGCGGGGGAGCTTCTCGCTGGGCGCGCCGCGAAAAAAGACGCCGCCGTTGGCGAAGTTGGTAGCTTTCACTTCAGTCGAGAAGAGGAAGTCTTTGAGCTTGGGCGCGCCGTAGAGGATCCCATTGCCGTCGGCACCGGTGGCCGAGTTGGCGGCGGATTGCCAAGTGCCCGCGCCGCGTAGCGACCAGGGTTGCCAGGCGTCGACATAATTGCCGTGATCTCGGGCGGCGGTGGCTGTGAGGTTGCGGATCTCGTACCTGTGCTTGAGATCGGGGAAGTGGAGAAAGCCTTTGCCGAGCTTTTGCTCGGGGAGCGCTGCGTCTTGAATGAGTTCGCCGTCGTGCTTGACAGTGAGGTGCCGATCTTCAAGAACGATCTCGACGCTGTGCCAGACGCCATAGCTTTCGGGGAGCAGGCGAAGGGGCCCTTTGAGGCCCGAGACGGCGCCAGTGGTGTAAGTACCAATCTTCTTGTGAAAGTCGTGGGCGAGGGTGATCGAGACACCTTGCTGGACAGGGCGGCCGGACTTGGGCGTGCGCAGGACGATTGCGGCTTCGGCCCATTGGGCAAGTTTGTATTCGAAGCGAAGCCTCAGATTTTCGTATTCGCGATCGCTGAACCAGCCGGGGCCGGGGGTGGGGACTTGGGCGGCCAGCGCGCCAGCCATCGTCACGAATGCGAGCAGCTTCATGAGGTTGCCTTTACGGCGATGAGTGTGCCGATTCCGAGCCAGTAGCCGAGAATTGGGCTCATTCCCATGCCCACCAGCGGGACAGGGAAGGCGCCGAGAAGTGGCATTAGCGCGCAAACGAGGAAACAGGTGAACAGTGCGATTGCCGCCGCAAGAGAAGCGATGCAAAACATAGCCAAGAGCGGAGAAACGGTCAGGGCAAGGCCGATGATGCCTTCAACTTCTGGAACACTTTGGAGCGGGTCGGGGCGCGTCCAGGCGAAGCTTGCAGCCAGCACAAAGAATAGGCTGATCCCAATGCGGGATCGACCGGCTAGTTGGCTTAGCAGGCAAACGACAATCATGGCGGCGGCAAAGGCGGTGGCTTGCGATGCGTCTGGCTGACGGCAGAGGAGCAACTGCGGGAGCGCCGCAGCTACCCAAGTCCGTCTCGATCCGCTTCTCGCCGCCGCAGCGTTACGCGCCCAGGCGCTTCGGGCGACTCCGGAAGCCGAGGCCACCAGGCAGCCGACTTCAACGGCACAGAAAGAGGCGAGAGTAAAAGCGCGGGTGTCGGGCGCGACCAGCTTCATACAAGTAATCGCTCAGTATACCGACCCTGGGGGCACCAGGCTTCGTGCCGAGGCCATCACGATCGGTTGCTCAGCCGAACGCAGTTATCGTTCGTGTTATACCTGTTCTAACTCGCCCACGGCAGCTTTTAAAACTGACGATTTAAACTAGGCGAGGGAGGGAAGCATGGCACGATTTTTGTTCGCGCTGATCCTGTCCGCCTGTGCCGTTTTGGCGCAGAACCCAGCGGTTACCGAAATTCTCAACAACTACAGCCTGAGCAACGCGGGCACTGTCGCCCAGGGCGCGATCTTCATCGTGAAGGGCACAAACCTTGCGGACCAAGAGACCACCACGCTGCAAAGCGTGCCGCTGCAGACCAACCTGCGGAGCGTTCAGGTTCGCATCATTGTAAGTGGAACGACCACCTTTGCTCCGCTTTACTACGCACTCAAGAATCAACTTGCTGGGATCCTACCGTCAAACACGCCGGTGGGTAACGGTACGCTGGCCGTGATCAACAACGGGAAAACCAGCAGCACGCGACCGATCACTGTGGCGCGGAGCGGCTTTGGCCTTTTGACACTCAATGGCGGGGGTAACGGCGCGGCCGCAACTCACGATCAAAGTTACACACTTCTGAATAGTGCAAATTCCACGAACCCCGGCCAAGCTGTGATTTTCTACGGCAGCGGGCTGGGGCCGACAGCCGGCAATGAGACAGTGGCACAGACCGGCGCGAACGCGTCAGGGGACTTGAGCTCGATACCAATCACGGTCACGATCGGCGGCAAGCCGGCGCAGGTCCTTTATCGCGGGCGCACGGCGTTTCCGGGGCTGGATCAGATCAATGTGTTGGTTCCGAGCCTGGACGCGGTTGTGTATGGCTGTAACGTTGCAGTGCTGATTACTACAAATGGAGTTCAGGCAAACCCGGGGACGATCCCCGTCGCAGCGTCGGGCGCAAGCTGTCCCGTCACTTCGTCGAGTGGCGGTAATTCGGGTGTTGCGACGACGACTGAAGAAGTGAATCGTTGGATTGCAGCTGGGACTTACACGACCGGTGGGATTGGTTTGGGCCGCAGCACATCTTACGCCGTCGACGACTTTAACGGCGGCGCTGTAACTGTCATCAAGCAGGATAGCTTCACGGCCGCGTTCAACCGACTTGGAGGGGCGGACTTGGGAAAGATGCTGCGTGGCGAGTTACCCGCCAGTTACTCACAGTATTTGCCCACGCTTGGGAGTTGCATCGTCTACAACACCGTTCCGGCCGATCCGTGGCCTCTGATTACGCGAACGGCACTGGACGCGGGGCCGTCAATCGTCTCCAGCGGGCCCAGCGGAGGTGCTGTTGCAGCCAGAAACAATCAGCAAGTGAGTGGTCTGACTTACGCAGCTAGAAATCTACCGGACACCTATGTAAATGCCGGTAACTATACGTTTACCGGGAGCGGCGGCCCCGACGTTGGTGCTTTCAGTGGCAATTTGGAAGTTTATCCAGACCTAGTTGTCCTCAATAGCCCGGACGAGTTTAAGACGATCAATCGTGCGAACAGCCTGACGGTACGGTGGACAGGCGGCGACCCGCAGACCAACGTACAGATACAGGGCTTTAGTTATGCAGTTACCGGTTTGGGCGCGCCGATCGGGAGTCCCACGGTGTTTCTCTGCCTAGCGAGCAATACCGCCGGGCAGTTTATCGTGCCAGCAAGCATATTCAGTCAGCTTCCGCCGAGCGGAACATTCACGAGTTCCGGGCTAACCTTTCTTGTTCGGGGCTCGATCGCCGTTGCGCAAGCCAGCCGTGGAAACCGTATCACGATCCCGAATATCGATTACGGCACCGCCGCAAATAGCTGGGGTTGGGCGTATTCTCCGCGTTATCAGTAATCGGTGCCGCGAGCAGCGATTCTCGCTAGTATGAGCACATGAACGAGGTTCGCGTCCAAAGCTGGGAAGAGCTCAACGAGCGCCTCTATGAGGAGAGTTGGTATCAGCCGCATGGGCGCTTCCGGTCGCCGTTTGTGTTTCGCGGCTTGCCGGACTATCGCTATGACCGGCGCACAATGCTGAACCGGTTGGGCGGGCGATATGTTGAGGTGGAAGACGACTTGTTGCGGAATTTTCGCAAGTACGCCTCGCGGCTGGCTCCGCCGCGCGAGGCTGGCGTCTACGACTCGTTCTGGAATTGGCTGGCAATCGCACAGCATCATGGCGTGCCTACGCGTTTGCTGGACTGGACATTTTCGCCCTACGTGGCGATGCACTTTGCGACGGCCAAGGCCGATCACTTTGCGATTGACGGTGTGATCTGGTGCATTGACTTCATCAAGGTGCGCAAATTTTTGCCCGCGAGCCTGAAGGCGATTTTGAAGAAGGATGACGCTGTGTTTTTTACGGCCGAGATGCTGGATCGATATTCGCGAACGCTTGGGGAATACGATTCGCGTGTCAAGACGGAATCGGCGGGGGCGGCGGATTGCGTGATTTTCTTTGAGCCGCCGTCGCTGGATGATCGGATCGTGAATCAGGCGGCGTTGTTCTCGATGATGTCGAGTCCGTCGCAGCAGTTGGAGCATTGGCTGCGAGCGCATGAGGCCGCGCAGCCGGGAATTTTTCGCAAGATCATTGTGCCGGCGGTGCTGAAGTGGGAGGTGCGCGACAAGTTGGACATGGCGAACATCACGGAGCGGGTGATCTTTCCGGGGTTGGATGGGTTGGGGGCGTGGCTGCGGCGTTACTATTCGCCGAATCATTTGCTCGAAGTTGTGTATCCGCCGGGCGAGAGGTATTTGGCGCGCATTCAGAGCTTTGCCGGACTGCGGATGAGTGTCACGTTGTTCCGAGGGGAGACGGCGATTCGCGATGTTGTGCTGACTTCGCGGGAGAACAGCCAGTGGTGGGATGAGACGGGGGACGCGGCGGTGGAGGTACACCCGAACCCGATCCGCTTCGACTTCATTCCGGACTGAATTTTGGTAAGATCAAAGAGTCGCAAGTGTGGCGCCATCGTCTAGCGGTTAGGACGGAGCCCTCTCAAGGCTTAAGCAGGGGTTCGATTCCCCTTGGCGCTACCAAATCCCCCCCATTTCCTTTACGCTGCCAGACTGCCGAAGAGATCCGTCTGCAACGGCAGGTCTGGCCGCACATTCGACAGGTCTTGCGAGAAGCGGCGCACGAGTTCGCGTGGGGCTCTAACGTCGGCCAGGCCCAGGAGCTGCTTCATCTGGAAGGCGTTTACCAGGCTGCGCGCGCCGGGGTCGTTGGCCATCACAACGAAGGTGCGCTTGGCGTAGCGGCTTACCTTGCGAATCCGGTGCGTCCACTCGCTCAATTCGTCGAGATTGTATTGATAAGGTCCGGTCTGTGCCCGTCCCAGCATGCGGACATAGGCGACTGGCCCGGTGAGGAAGGCTGTGGGCGGCATCGCGCGGGCGTGCTCCGGTTGGTCGATATTGCAGAAGCCGATGTGATAGTCGATCAGCATGGCGAGGGCGTCTTCTTCCATCCAACTGGAATGGCGAAACTCGGCCACCAGGGGCAGGTGCCTCAGTTCCCGGCGCAATGCGATAACTTGCGTGCGGGTCTCTGGAGTGAAGCGGAAGCCGGCGGGGAATTGCATCAACACCGCGCCCAGTTTGCCCGCTTCTTCAATCGGCCTCAGGCCTTCGCGGAAGGCCGCGATGTCCTTGGCGTCGATTGCGTTCTCGGTAGCAAGTTTCTTCCACAAACGCACGCTAAATTGAAAATCGCGATTGTCGCGGACCTGGCGGCACCACAGCTTGCTGATCTCCGGGCGCAATGGGGCGTAGTAACTGGCGCTCAGTTCCACACTGTTGAAGAACTGCGACGTATATTCCAGTTGATGAAAGTCTTTGGATTTCGAGTTAGGGTAAAATACGCCTTGCCACTGGGCGTGAGCCCAACCCGATGGACCGCAATGGACGGGACCTGCTGACGGGAGATTCACTTTCGCCACCTCTTCGTATTTACAGGCTAAGGCGAAGACGGAGCGAAGTCAATCTTTATTTTCGCCCTGTATTCGCCTTTTGCTTCTTTGACGACACGAGCCGGTAACTGCCCTCGATCAGGGCCTCAATTTCTTCCCAATCGAGGCTACTGGTGAGACGTATGGAAATCCATCCGTGTTGCCCTACATATGCGGTCTTGGTGAATCGCGGGTCCTGCAGAAAAATTGGCTGGACCTCTTTTTCCACTTTGATGCTGAGAAGGTCGTTCTCGTGGTCGCTGAGGACCGTGAAGGGTTTTCCGCGCCACTTAAAGAAGGGATGGCCGAACTGGATCACCTCTGCGGAGTCTGGGAAGGCGAGACAAAAGCGGCGAACACGCTCGGCTGGAACCACGGATTTGGACATACTCTCTCCCTTTGTTAGAATGGTAGGAGTCTATCCTGAAAAGGAGTTCTTTCCACATATGGCCGCTAAACCAGCATTCGCCACCAGCGCACAGGTGGAGCACCCCAAGTTTGGTCTTGGGTCCGTGCTCGAGTGCACCGAAGATTCCGTCCGAATCAAGTTTGACGAGCACGGGGAGAAGAAATTCGTCCTGTCGATCGTCCAGCCAAACCTGAAGAAGTCAGACCGCCAGCCTCCCGCCGAGAAAAAGCGCGCCGCTCGGAAGAAGGCTGCGACAGCCTAGAATCCCCCCGAAAATCAACAGTTTTGACAGGTCAGGGCCGCTCGAAAAGCGGCCCTTTCTGTTACAATCGGAGTTCCCCACATGAAGTTCGCAGTCGTAGTGTTTCCCGGCTCGAATTGCGATCACGACGCCTATTACGCCGTGACATCCAATCTCGGGCAACAAGCCGATTTCGTCTGGCACGACAGCGAAAACCTAAATGGTTTTGACGCTGTGATTCTGCCTGGCGGCTTTTCCTACGGCGATCACTTGCGCTGCGGCGCGATCGCCAGATTTTCCCCTGTCATGCGAGCGGTGAAAAAGTTTGCCGACGCGGGTGGGCAGGTGGCTGGGTTCTGCAACGGCTTTCAGATTCTCACCGAAGCGCACATTCTGCCGGGCGCGCTGATCCGCAACGCCGGCCTTCGATATATCTGCAAGACGATCGGATTGGTGACCGCCACCGCCGATTCTCCTTTTACCAATACCCTTGAAAAGGGTCAGCTACTTCATATTCCGATCGCCCACGGCGAGGGGTGCTACACGGCGGATGCGGCCACCTTGGATCGGCTTGAGGCCGAGGATCGCGTTGTTTTTCGCTACACGAACAACCCCAACGGATCGATGCGCGACATCGCCGGTATTCTGAACGAAGGCCGCAACGTGATGGGTATGATGCCACATCCCGAGCGCGTCTCCGACCCACTGATGCCGGGCACCGATGGCATCGGCGTATTCAAATCCATGATGGCGGCCCTGGTCCGAAGCTCCTGATGACCGAAACAATTCCCACTCCACTCGACGCCCTGCTTAAGACGCATAAACTGACGCGGGGCGAATACGAGAAGATCCTCCAACTTCTAGGGCGTGAGCCGAACTTAACCGAGCTTGGCAT
Source organism: Bryobacter sp. (assembly GCA_025356215.1). Taxonomy (GTDB): domain Bacteria; phylum Acidobacteriota; class Terriglobia; order Bryobacterales; family Bryobacteraceae; genus Bryobacter. Next base: position 14,845 of record JANXUM010000475.1, read on the forward strand.
CTTCAGCGTGATGTGGAGCGAGCACTGTTCTTACAAGAGTTCGAAGGTGCATCTGCGCAAGTTGCCGACCGAGAGCGCGCGCGTGCTGCAGGGGCCGGGTGAAAACGCGGGGATCATCGACATCGGTGGCGGCTATGCAATCGCGTTCAAGATCGAATCGCACAACCACCCGAGTTTTATCGAACCGTTCCAAGGCGCGGCCACCGGCGTCGGCGGGATTCTGCGCGACATCTTTACGATGGGCGCGCGGCCGATCGCGGTGATGGACGCGATTCGCTTTGGGCCTCTGGGCAGCGCGGAGAATGGAGCGCGGAACCGCCGTATTCTCGACGGTGTCGTGCAAGGGATCTCCCACTACGGCAATTGCTTTGGCGTGCCGACGGTCGGCGGCGAGACCGCGTTCGAGGCCTGCTACGACGGTAACCCGCTGGTGAATGTTTTCGCGCTGGGAGTCTTTAAGCACGACGAGATTTTCCTGGGGCGTGCCGAAGGCGTTGGCAACCCGGTGATCTATGTGGGCGCGCGCACGGGGCGCGACGGCATCAATGGCGCGTCGATGGCGTCGGACGTCTTTACGACGGCGGCGGAGCTGCAACGCCCAACGGTGCAAGTGGGCGATCCGTTCATGGAGAAACTGCTGCTGGAGGCCTGCATAGAGGCGATGAAGACCGGCGCGATCGTTGGCATTCAGGATATGGGCGCTGCCGGCCTGACCTGCTCGACGAGCGAGATGGGATCGCGCGCCGAGACGGGCATCGATTTCGATCTGAAGTATGTGCCGCAGCGCGAGACAGGCATGACGCCCTATGAGATCATGCTGTCCGAATCGCAGGAGCGGATGTTGCTGGTGGCTGAAAAGGGCCGCGAGCAGGAGATCTTTGACGTCTTCAACAAGTGGGGTTTGGAGAGCGCAACCATCGGCAAGGTGACGGACGACGGGATGTTGCGCGTGCGTAACAACGGCGTCGTGGTAGCGGAGATTCGAAATCGCGATTTGGCCGACGAAGCGCCGCTGTACAATCGCCCTTACACCAAGCCCTATCGCGACGTACCGATGGAAGGGCCCGTCTTTGCAAGCGCGGGGCTTGACGGCGATTTGTTGGCGATGCTGGCCAGCAACGATCTGTGTTCGAAGAAGTGGATCTGGGAACAGTACGACTACATGGTGCGGACCAATACGCTCGCCGGGCCGGGCTGCGACGCGGCGATCGTGCGCATCAAAGAGACCGGCACGTCGGTGGCGATGTCGCTGGACGGTAATGGGCGCTACTGCTATCTCGATCCACGCGAGGGCGCCAAGTTGATTGTGGCCGAATGTTGCCGCAACTTGTCGATCGCCGGGGCGCTGCCGGTTTCGTTGACCAATAACTTGAACTTTGGCAACCCGGAGCGGCCCGAGATCATGGCGCAACTGGTTGAGGCGATCGAGGGGCTGGCCGAGGCTTGCACCTTCTTTGAGACGCCAATCACCGGCGGCAACGTGAGCCTCTACAACGAGACGCTGGGCGAGTCGATCTTCCCGACGCCGGTAGTGGGCGTGGTGGGGCTGTTGCCGACGATGAAGCCGATCCCAAGCGCGTTCCCCGCCGCCGGCCTCGATGTCGTTTTGCTGGGTGGATTTGGCGATTGCGACCTGACGCACTTTGGCGGTACGCAGTACGCCAAGCAGGTGTTGCAGCAGCTTTGGGGATTGCCGCCAAAGCTGGATATGGAGTTTGAGAAGCGCGTTCAGGCGGCGGCGCGCGAGATCGCTCTCGGCGGGCTGACGGAGTCGGCGCATGATCTGGGCGAGGGCGGGTTGGCGGTGGGGTTGGCCGAGTGCACTTTTGGCGGAATCGGAGCCGCTGTATCTTTTGCGAGCGACTTGCGACCGGAGCTTGCGTTGTTCCATGAAGCGCCTTCGCGGGTGTTGTTGGGCACATCGAAATTGGAAGAGGTTCAGCGCGTGGCGGCGGCGCATGGCGTTCCGGCACTGTCGATCGGTAAGACCGAGGCGGGCAGTTTGAGCATTGCAATCGCCAACGGCCCGGCGATGCGCATTGAGATCGATCGTTTATACAAGACTTGGGATGGGGCGCTCGAGGAGGCTTTGCATGTTTGACAAGTTCCACGACGAATGCGGCGTGTTTGCCATTTACGGACACCCCGAGGCGTCCAAAGTTACTTACCTGGGTCTGTATGCTCTGCAGCATCGCGGGCAGGAGAGCGCGGGCATCGCCTCGCTCCACGACGACGCGATCATCTGCCGCAAGTCGATGGGGCATGTGGCGGACATTTTCACCAACCCGGTGTTGGCGGAATTAAAGGGCGATGCCGCGATCGGGCACACCCGCTACTCAACCTCGGGCGACACGGTTGTTTTGAACGCGCAGCCTTTCAACGTGATGTGCAACAAGGGGCCGATCGCGGTCGCGCACAACGGAAACATCACCAATGCGATCAACCTGCGCAATGAGTTGGAGGCAAACGGGTCGATTTTTCAAGCTACCAGCGATACCGAGGTGATTCTGCACCTTGTGGCGATGTCGCGCGAGAAGACCATGGCCGGGGCGTTGCGCGACGCGCTGCTGCAATTGGAGGGCGCGTTTTCGCTGGTGTTTCTGGCAGAGAATCGGATGATCGTGGCGCGCGATCCACATGGCTTTCGTCCGCTGGCCTTCGGGCAATTGGAGCTGAGCGGCGGCAAGATTGCTTATGTGTTCGCCAGTGAGACTTGCGCGTTTGACCTGATCGGTGCGGTCTATATTTCTGACGTTGAGCCAGGCGAAATGGTCATCGTTGGGCCCGAGGGAGTTACTCGCGAGCGCTACGCTCCCATTGCCGATAAAGCGCATTGCGTCTTTGAGCATGTCTACTTTGCGCGGCCGGATTCCCTGGTGTTTGGCAAATCGATCGCCAAGTCGCGCGAGCGGATGGGGCGGCTATTGGCTCAGCATTGCCCGGCGGATGCCGACATTGTCGTGCCGGTGCCGGACTCTGGCGTAGCCGCCGCCTTGGGCTTTGCCGAGGCGTCTAACTTACCGTTTCGCCACGCTTTGATCCGCAATCACTACGTGGGGCGGACTTTCATTGAGCCGTCGCAGACGATTCGCGACTTCGGCGTCAAGCTCAAACTTAACCCGGTGCGGCACTTGCTGGAGGGCAAGCGCGTGGTGCTGGTGGACGATTCTCTGGTGCGCGGCACTACCTCTCGCAAGATCGTGCGCATGGTGCGCAGCGCCGGGGCAAAGGAGGTTCATCTGCGTATTTCGTGCCCGCCGACGATCTCACCCTGCTTCTACGGCGTTGACACTCCAAACAAGGGTGAACTGATCGCGGCCAACAACAATCTGGAGGGCATCCGCCGCTTTACAGAGGCCGATAGCGTAGGTTACTTGCCGTTGTCAGCGTTAAGCGAAGCGGTGGAGGACGATAAGCAAGAATATTGTTACGCATGTTACACCGGCAACTACCCAACGCATCTGATCAACATCGACGAATTGATCCATAGCGGTAAGTGATGGGCACGCAACAAATCGCTCCGATCGCCGCTTCTGTACCCTACTCCCGGGTCCGGGCCATCGCCGAAATCGCGATGCGCATGGAGAAGGTGTATCCGCTCTATTTTGGCGAATCGAATTTACCGACGCCGGACTTCATCAAGCGGGCGCTGGATAAGGCCATCCGCGACGGCTTCACCTACTACACCTCTAACGCCGGTTTACTGAGCCTGCGCGAGGCAATTTCCCGCTATTACGCCGAAAAACACGAAGTTACCCTCGATCCCGCCCATGAGATTCTGGTAACCGCTTCTGGCGTGCAGGCCCTCAATGTAAGTTTGCGCTGCCTGGTTGACCCTGGAGACGAGGCGCTAATTTTGACGCCGGCCTGGCCTAATGGCGCTTCCATCGTCGATCTCATTGGCGCTAAAGCAGTGCAGATCCCGCAGCCTCTTTCGGGTAGCCGCTTTACGATCGATTTTGCGGCACTGGAGGCGGCGGTGACGCCGCACACCAAGTTACTTCTGTATACTTCGCCTTCCAACCCTTTGGGTTGGGTGGCCACCGTTGAGGAGCAACAACAATTACTCGATTTTGCGCGCCGCCATAACTTGTGGTTGTTGGCGGATGAAGTCTACGAACGCTTAACTTACAAGCAGCCGATCGCGCCGAGTATCTTGAAACTCGCTACTCGCGAGGACGCCGTCTTTGTAGTGCAGAGCTTTTCCAAGGCTTACTGCATGACGGGTTGGCGCCTGGGCTGGATCGCCGGGCGGCGCGATTTGGTGAAACGGGCGACGGAACTGAACGAGTTTGCGGTATCGTGCCCGGCGGGATTTACGCAGCGCGCCGCCGAGAGCGCATTGGGCTGGGGCGAGGATTTTGTCGCTCAACTGCGCGGGCAATTGCGCGCGAATCGCGACTATTGCGTGAGCATGCTGCAACAGGTGCCGGGGTTGACGATCCCCGAACCGGAGGGTGCTTTCTATCTGTTTCCGCGTGTCCAAGGCTTAACGGATTCCTTTGAATTCGCAAAGGCCTGCCTGCTGGAAACGCATGTAGGCATTGCGCCGGGCGTGGCCTTTGGCCCCGGCGGGGAAGGCAACCTACGCATTTGCTACGCGGCGGACAAGACGGTGCTGGAGCCAGCGATGGAGCGGTTGTGCGCATACCTGATTTCGACTCCAGTAAAGTGACTGTCCACCTAGTTTTTGCATTGCAATCGATCGCCGGGCTTCTCCGGAGTTTCACGCCGGCGGTGGCTTAAGTGGAGATCGGCGTCGACAGCTTCATCGCCGCAAAGGCGGGAGATGGGCGGCAGGCGTCAGACAAGATGCGCGAGTTCCTGATGCGGATCGAACAAGCCGATCAGGTGGGCCTGGATGTCTTTGGGGTGGGCGAGCATCACCGGCAGGAATTTCTGGATTCGGCCCCCACGTTGGTCCTGGCGGCGGCTGCGGCGCGAACGAAGCGTATCCGGCTGACGAGCGCAGTGACTGTGCTGAGCGCGGTGGATCCGGTGCGCGCCTTTCAAGCCTTCGCGACGCTTGATCTGATCTCGGAGGGGCGTGCGGAGATGGTGGTGGGGCGCGGATCCTTCATTGAGGCCTTTCCACTTTTCGGGCTCGACCTTGAGGACTACGATCTGCTTTTTGCCGAGAATCTGGATTTGCTATTGAAGATCCGCGATAACACCCACGTCCACTGGAAAGGCGAACGGCGGGCGCCGCTGACAGGTCAGGGCGTGTTTCCGCGGCCGATGCAGGCTGAGATGCCAATCTGGCTGGGAGTAGGCGGAACGCCGCAGTCGTTTGCGCGTGCAGGAACGCTGGGTCTGCCGCTGATGATCGCCATTATCGGCGGCCAGACGCATCGCTTCCGCCCGCTGGTTGACCTTTACCGGGAAGCCGGCCGCAGGGCGGGCCACGCCGAGGAACGGTTGAAGGTGGGTTTGCATTCCTTCGGCTATGTTGCCGAGTCGTCCAAGCAGGCGGCGGACGAGTTCTACCCCGGCTATGCCGAGTCTGTTTCCGAGATCGGCAAAGAGCGGGGTTGGTCGCCGCCGACGCGTGACAGTTTCGAAGCACAACGTGGGCCACTTGGGGCTTATCTGATTGGATCGCCGGACGAGGTGGCGGAGAAGATTGCCCGGCATAGCGAAGCCCTGGGCGGGGTCTCGCGCGTGAGCTTCCAGATGGACATGGCGAATTTGCCGCACGAAAAGTTGATGCGGTCGATTGAACTGTTAGGGGGTCGGGTGGCTCCGGTGCTTCGCGGCACCGAGGCGGTTGCCAATTAACCCGGGTCGGTAAGACCCGTTACTTACATCTCCAAACGGCCTCGATAGTTCATCTCTTTGCGCGAGTAAATGGCCATGCGGTTGGGCATGCCCGTGCCCGGAATGTAGAGTTCAAAAATGATCTCTTTCGCGTCAGCGGCACTGCCTTTGGGGAAGATCATTCGCGTGTATCCGTCGGTGGGCGAGGGTGGAAAGTAGCCGGACATTTTGACCTTTTGCTTGCCAAGCTTCATCACGCTCTGGTTCTCCATCATCGCCATTCCAGCGGCCTCCTGAGTGGCGCCGGTGGGGATGGCGACGGCCAGGACTATGTATTTGCCGGCGTCGCGTTCCAAAAACTCGCGGTACTCATCCCAGGCCTGGTCGGGAACCGCGTCGGCACTGGCAACCTTGCGGATCCGGCGGCGTCGCAGCTCAAGCTCCGCCAATTGCACGGGCTTGGCCGTGGCCAGGAATGTGGTCACGCCGTCTTTCCCTCCACTGCTGGCAACCGCGTCGGCCGGCTGGCACCACGGAGAAGCGCTGAAGAAATCGATCAACTGCTCCTCGCTCCAATCCCTGGCCTCGGCCGATTCCCAATAGGGCGCTACCGTCAACAAACTCAATAATGCGATCCACTTCGCCATACCGCTATCCTAGCGGGAATGAGACACACGCTGTATCGTGGGCGTCGGGCCTACCAGTGGGAGAACGACAAGTTGCGGGTGACCGTGCTGGCGGAGGGCGGCCATATCGCCGAACTGCTGCACAAGGCCAGCGGCGTCAACCCGCTCTGGACGCCGCCTTGGCCGACCATTGAGCCATCGGCCTACTCACCGCTGGCGCACCCCGAGTACGGAGCCGCCCCCGAGGCCAAGCTACTCTCCGGAATCATGGGCCACAACTGGTGTGTCGACCACTTTGGCCCACCGTCGCCGGAGGAGGCAGCCGCCGGCTACACCGTTCATGGCGAGGCGTCGATCGTCGCCTATGACGAAAATCTGAATGCGTATCTACCGTTGTCGCAGTTGAAGGTCAAGCGCGAGCTTTGCCTGGACGCCGATCGGCTTCACATTCGCGAGAGGGTTGAGAACCTGCTGCCCTTGGATCGGCAGATCGCGTGGCAGGAACACGTCACGCTTGGGCCCCCCTTTGTCGCGCGAGGGGTGACAAGAATCGAGGCACCGGTGCTGCGCAGTGCCCGCTTGAACGAAGAAGAGTTCGAGTGGCGCGATCGTGTGTATTCTAAAGCGCGCATTAGTTCGGACTATCACACTCACTTATTGCGGAAAGGCGAAGTTACGGTCGTCAACGACGTGATCGGGCTGTCGGTTGGCTACGGATGGAATCTGCAAGACTTTCCGTGGCTCGGCGTTTGGGAGGAAAATTGCGAGCGTGAGTTTGCGCCTTGGAATGGAAAGACGATGACGTGGGGAATTGAGTTTGGGGCCAGTCCTTATCCCGAGCCGCGTTTCCGTCGGGTGACGCGCGGCATGATGTGGGCCGCGCCAACGGGCGTGTGGCTCCCGGCTCTGTCTTCGCGCACGATCGACTATTCGGTGCGCGTATGGTGAGCGCGGACGAGGCGGTACGCGCGATCGCATCTGGCCAGCGCGTCTTTATCCATCAGGCGTGCGCGGAGCCGCGGCCGCTTGTGGAGGCGATGACGAGGCGGGCTGCCGAACTGCGTGGAGTCGAGGTCGTGCATCTGCTCACCCTGGGAGCCCTTGATTATGTCGAGCCCCGTTACAGCGAGAGCTTTCGCCATAACGCTCTTTTTGTCACGCACAACAGTCGCGAGGCGGTGCGCGCCGGGCGGGCGGACTATCTTCCCGTGTTTCTAGGCGAGATCGAGTCGTTGTTTCTCGATGGCGATTTGCCGCTCGATGTGGCGTTGATCCAGTGCACGCCGCCCGATGCCGATGGGCGCGTGAGCCTCGGCCCCAGTGTCGATGTCGCGCTCACGGCTGCCCGAACGGCGCGGCACACAATCGCAATCGTCAACCCCAGGATGCCACGCGTCCTGGGTGACGCGTTTCTGCATGTGGATGAAATCGATGCCATGGTGGATGGCGATTTTGAGCTAGCCGAAGGCGTGGCCCGCCCCAGCACTCCCGAACATCGCGAGATTGCCCGGCACGTTGCGGCGTTGATCCCCGACGGGGCGACCCTGCAGATCGGCATCGGATCGATTCCCGACGCGATCGCGGCGCTGTTGGTGCACCACAAGCACTTGGGCTTGCACAGCGAGATGGTGTCCGACGCGATCATTCCGTTGATTGATAGCGGAGCGATCGATAATAGCCGCAAGGTGATTTACCCAGGCAAAGCGGTGGCGGGTTTTGCGATTGGCTCGCGCAAATTGATGGACTATCTTCACAACAATGATTTCTTTGAATTCCATCGGACGGCGCACACCAACGA
>JANXUM010000494.1 GCA_025356215.1 Bryobacter sp.
CGCCCATCGCGGTCGGCCCTGAGGTCGCGCAGTAGATTTGTGTCCAGATTCCGGATCGACACCGCCACCGATGCCAGCGGCGCGCCGTTGGCATCGACGACGCGACCATCAATTTGACCGGTGTTGGACTGAGTTTGAGCATAGACAACCGTCCCGAAACATAGAGACGCGAAGATCAGGCGAACAGACAACCGCCACACAGTAGTTAACAGATGCAACAACCGCCCCTCGTGGTTTCACATTCACTTAAGGTGTTTACCCTAAAAAAACCTGAGAAAAATGTTGACCTTAGAGCACACCTTAGACATACTTAAGGGGTTCGCCTTAGTGCGACGGTCCTATGCCATTGGGACCCATGTTTAGTTTTTGTAGAGGAGAGCTCTAAAATGTTCATTATCCCTGTGACGCCCCCGCTTCCGGATGACATCGGTATCATTCCGGTGACGCCCCCACTGCCTGACGATATCGGCTAACAATCCTGTTCTGTTTCCAGAACAAAAATTTCCAAGCCACCGTAACTTCTTCTAGCGATTGCGCTTAAGATGAAGTGACCGGTGGCTAAATCTTTTTATAGCATCCTCATCATCGCCGGACCGGTGCTTGCTCTGCTTCTCCAGGCTCTGGTTCTGTCCCGGTTCCTGAACCGGGGCAACCGTGATTACCCCCTCGCCATTCTTTTCACCCTCATTCTCTTCCCGCTGACGGTCTTTGCCTTCGTTCTCAACAAATATCCCAACTTGATTCCGATCACTCTGGGCTTTACCACCGGTTACGCGGCGGCCGATCTGTGCATGCACATTTTGCTTCTGGCACTGATGCTCCAATTGATCCGCCAAACGCTGCTCCAACTTGGTCAGACGGCCAGCATCGTTTGGGCGCTGGGTGGCGTTTCCGCATTGGTATCGGTTTCGGCATATCTATTCTTTGAAAGCGACTTTGCGCGAACCCGGCAGGTGGTGAGCTTCTGGATGGTGCTGTTAAACCTGTTCTGGTGGACCCTATTGCTCCGCAAGCGCAAGGTGGACCGGCGCGTCATGCTGCTCAGCACAGGCATCGGCTTGATGATGACCGGCCAAGTGATCGCCGACGGCATAGAGATCCTGGCCATGCGCAAAGATGTGAAGATGCTCATCGCCGCCTACCTGATCATTTACCTGACGCACTACATCTGCCTGTACTGCTGGTTCAGCGCCTTTAAAACACCCAAAATACCTGAGGTTGCGCTTTGACGATCACTCGCCAAAACAGATAGACTGGTGCCGAGGTTTTTCTCTCCGCCATGTCTCAAGAGTCCTTAAATCGCCGTTATTTTCTGATGAGCGCGGGCGCGCTGAGCGCCGCCAAAGCATTGTCCGCCGCCAAGCCCGCGCCGGGCCGGGTAATCGGTGCCAACGATCGCATCAACATCGCCGTCATCGGCACTGGAGGACGTGGCTTCTACGTCGCCCGTGAATTCGATAAGGCGGGCAAAGAGGGTTCAAACGCCCAGATCATTGCCGTCTGCGACACCTACCAGAAGCGGGTCAATCGCGGCAAAGAGCAGTACAAGTGCGACGGCACGCTGGACTATCGCGAGATCCTCAATCGCTCCGACGTCGACGGCGTTATCGTGGCCACTCCAGATCACTGGCACGCCACAATCGCGCTGGAGGCCATGGACAAGGGTAAGGACGTCTACCTTGAAAAGCCGATGTGCCACACCATCGACGAGGCGCGCCGCCTGACGGAGACCGTGCGTGAAACCAAGCGCGTGCTGCAGGTGGGTTCACAGACCACCTCCGGCGACCAGTGGGCTCAGGCCCGCAAGGTGATCGGCGACGGAATGCTGGGTAAGCTGATCATGAGCCAGGGGAGCTACCACCGCAATTCGGTTGAGGGCGAGTGGAACTACAAGATCGATCCCGAAGCCGGTCCCGACGGCAAGGGAGAAAACTACATCGACTGGAAAATGTGGAACGGTCCGGCCCAGAAGCGCGACTGGAACAAAGAGATGGGTGCGGACCGCTTCTTCCGTTTTCGCAAGTATTGGGACTACAGCGGCGGTATCGCCACCGACCTCTATTATCACGTCGTTGCGCCCATGAACATCTGCTGGGGAGAGCCGCAGTTCCCAAGCAAAGTGGTGTCGGGCGGCGGCATTTACGCTTTTGACAAACTGCCTGAGGACCCCACCAAGCCTGATCGTGAGGTGCCGGACACCTTCAGTGTGATCGGCGAATACCCCAAGGGGCACTCCCTGGTGTTGAGCGCGTCGATGGCGAATTCGACGCACATCCCCGGCTTGATCCGCGGCCACGGGGCAACGTTGACGATGGTCGAGCACGGGCGCTTTGAGGGCTTCTCTCCCTTCTTAACCTTGAAGGCTGAGAAGCGCGGCAACAAGTACATCGTGCCTGAGCTGGAAGCCAAGTTTGAGGGCAAGGACGAAATTAAAATCCCGGTCACGGAGAACAACACGATGCAGGCGCACGTAGGCAACTTCTTGGCCTGCATGCGCACCCGCGAGAAGCCCAGGCTGGATGTAAACACAGGCGCGCGCGCACAGGTGCTGATTACGATGGCCGTCCAGAGCTTCCGTCAGGGCAAGGTGCTTTACTTTGACGAGAAAAACTGGAAGGTATCCGACAAGCCCGTCAAGGCCTAGTATCGGCTTCACGACGATCCTGTGGATTGCGCTTCGTGCGCTGGCGGTAGGGCTGGTCGTGGGAATTGCGGGCGTCTTTCTTCGCTACCCAACTTGGACCAGCCTCGATTCCCTGCCCTTGGTGGCGCTGATCGCGTTGCCTTGCTGGCTTCCGGCGGCACTCTGCTGTGCCAGGTTCCGGCTGACCGGTCGATGGATGGTGCCAGCGGCGGTCGCTCTTGCGACGCTTGAGGTCTATGTGCTTGGCTTCGATTCTTCAACTGCGTTTGGACTGGCCGGGGGCATCGCGCTGTGCAGCGCCGTCGCCTATCGCCGCATGATGGCGGCTCAGAACCAAAAGCGATAGCGCAAGGAGACGCCCCGGGGCTGCACCAGGCGGGTACCGACAAAGGCGCTCTGGAAGTTATACAGCGCCGTCTTATCGGTCAAGTTATTGACCTGTGCGGCCAGCTCCCAATGCTTGCGATCGTTCTTGGATCGTGTATATCCCAGCATCGCATCGGTGATCGTGCGCGGCAGCACGCGGGCCGGGTTCCCGCTCAGATTGACGAGTGGAAGTAAGTCGCGATAGTCCGCATCCGCCGCCACCTTGATGGGGTCGGAAGGGTTGGCCACCAATCCCGAATCGTATCGGGAACTCAGCGTGCCGAACCAGCCGCTCCGGTGGTTATAGGCGAGCAGCCCGCTGGCGCCGAGCTTTTGATCGTGATCGATGACAAAGGGGCCTTGCGAAAGGGCGGCGACCGCGTCGTTGCCGATAAAGAGGCCTCCGGTAAAGGGCGGCGTCGAGATGGCGCGTGCGTGTGTCAGGCTGAGATTTGCGGTGAAGCCGTGGCGCGGCCGAAGCTCTACACGAGCCTCCGCGCCGTTCACCCGAATCTTGGAAAGCGCGATCGGAAAGATAATGCCGGTGTTGAAGAAGTTGTTGTTGTCTTGCTGGTTGGTGGCGTCCTTGTGATAAACCGCGCCGGAAATTGTGAGCCAGGCCCCGGCCCCCTGTTGGAAGCCAGCCTCATAGAAGTTCTGCTTCTCCGGCCGGATCTTGATCGTGACGCCGCCAAAGCCTTGGCGGATCGGCACGGCATCCGAGCTGGATAGCAACAGGTTCTCGTTCGGCGGCGTCTGATAGAGGCGGTTATAGGCCACCCGCAGGACGGTGCCCGTCTCCCTGACGTGAAAGGCAAGTCCAACACGCGGCTGCCACTGCGCCCCGTGGGCCAAAAAACGATAGGAATCGTATCGCAGGCCGAGCGTTGCCGTAAAGCGACCGAGGCGAATGTGATCTTGTGCAAAGCCACTGTTTAGGCTTCCGCGCGCTCCGGCTTCGAAGCTAAATGGGCGCCCGCCAGTGGGCAGGGTGAAAGCGGCCAGCGCCGGATCAAAAGTAGGATCGGTTACCGCAAAGCGGAATCGTTCCCGTAGGGGATAAGTCTGGTAATCCGCCCCCATCCGCACATTGTGGCGGCCCGAGATTCTTGAGTAGCGACCGTTGGCGTTTACGGTCTTGAGAGTGCGATCCTGCCAGGCCGTGACCGGTGTGTCCCCCGCGCTGGGAAGCAATTGCGCTCGTGTGGGGCGAAAGCTGACGTTGACCTCCGTCGTGCTTTTCGAGTTCAAGACACGCAACCAGGTTGCGGCCAGACTAACGTCGTTTAGCGCCTGGCGTTGGCGCATCGCGTTGGCCTGCTGGCTGCGAAGGTTGGCGCTCTCAAATCCGGCGCGGCCGCCCATCAGCAAGACGCGTATCGTATCTCGGGCCGAAGCTTGGTAATCCAGGCGGCTGAAGAATCTCTCAGAGTTGCCGCCATTGTGAACATTGTCCAGCGACACGCTGTCCAGATATCGATGCGTCTTCAGACCCAGTGCCATGCCCGACCACGCCAACTTGCGGGACTCACCGGCAAACAGCACGCTCTGCGTCAACGAATCGAAGCTGCCGGCCTGGCTACTGGCTGATCCACTCAAGAGTCGACCGACGCCAAAGCCGGAGCGCGTTGTCACCTGGGCAACGGCACTTACCTTGTTCCCGTATTCGGCGGGGATGTTGCCGGTGTATAACTCGACGGTTTCGACAATCGAGGGATCGATCGCATTGGCGAAAGCGCCGCCAAGCTGATCGCTGATCGGCATTCCGTCAATCACAAAGGTCATCTGATTGTGCGCTCCGCGCGGATGAATGGCGCCATTTGCGTTTTGGGCGAAGCCCGGAAAGGTCGCCAACACTTGCTCCAGACCACGGCTTCCGCCCGGCTTGGCAAGTCTGTCGATCAGGTCCCGCGACATCTGAGCACGGCTACCGGTCTGCTCTGGATCAACAGCGGCTGCGTCTGAAGTCTCAACTACGGTTAATCTCTGTGCGGCCTCGGCTAAGCGCAGACTGACCACTAACTCCTCGGGGACGTTGGACCGGATGGAGACACTACGCTGGGCGGTGGCAAAGTTTGGGGCGGCAACATTCAGCGTAAAACGCTGCCAGGGGAGGTTCTGAAAACGCAACTCTCCTTTGGCATCGCTTTTGCCGGATTGCCGCCACGCCCCGTCCTGAATGATGAGTTCCGCCTTGGCCCCAGCAACAGCCGCGTCGGATTCATCGCGAATCGAAACGCTCAGCGTTCCGCCCGACTGGGCCAATACAGAAGCGTGCACCAGAAGTACAACAGTAGAAAAGCGGAAATGCATAATTAGCACTTCCATCTTAAGCTTAACTACAGTTAACTGCAAGTCTGGCCAGCCCCTCAGTTGGCGGTGGCGCTACCGGAAACTCCTTCTCCATTGACGATCACAACGCTCACGCCCGTGATACTGGCCGGGTCGCCGGTCACGGTGAAAGGTAAGGTCAACGCAAACTGTCCACCAAAATTGAGGCTGGCCGCGCTGGCAAACCAATTCTGGATCGCCGTCTGAACACTAACAGTAATCTGCGTCGCCCCACTAACATCGACGCCGCCTGCGGTCGTGAATAAGATGCGAGCCTCACTCAGCTGGCGCGTGCTAGTGTAGCCCTCCACGCGCAGATCAAGGCTTCCATTGCCCCGCGTGAACCGCAAATTGGTGATCACCGGCGGAGCGCGGCGCAGCGTGATCGTGCGCGACGGCCCGCTGGCGTTGATGCCCCCATAGTTCATCGAGATCTCGATCCGGATGCTACCGGCAAGAGTGCCTGTCGCCACAGTCGCGTTCGCAATCGGAATCTGCGTCGCGCCGGCGGGAATCGTGAAGTCGATCGTGCGTAGGCCATTGCCAAAGCGAACGGCGGAATCGTCGGCCCCGTGGATTGGATCAGGGACAAAGCTGAGCGTCAGGCGTCCAGTGACCGGCAAGCCAAAGGGGCTCGCAATGCGCAGCGAGAATGGAAGGCTCTGGCTGACGCCGCCCGTATCGGGCAACCCATCCACCGAGAGGCCGGGTACGCTATCGGCCTGAACGAGAATGCTGATCGTCCGCGAAGTTTTCAGGCCGAGGCTGTCGGTGACTGTCACCAGTAACGCCCTTGCGCCGACAGCGGTAGGCGTGCCGCTGATGCCGCCGGTGGGGCTGAAGCTGAGACCGGCGGGTAGATCGCCGTTCAGACTCCATACATAAGGCTCTCGGCCGCCACGCGCGCTGAGCGAGGCGCCATAAGTCACGCCCAGGCTCGCATTCGCCAAGCTGCCAGTTGTGATCTCCAATGGCGCAATACCCTCGGGACGCACCTCAAAGGTAAAGCTCTTGCGAGAAGTGGTGCCGACCGCGTCTGCAACTATGGCTGAGACTGAAAACTGTCCGTTTGCCGATGCGACGCCCGAAAGGAGGCCAGTGAGGCCATCGAGTTCGATACCGATTGGCAGAGATCCACGTACCAAGGACCAGCGATACGGCGGGGTCCCGTTTTCGGCTGCCAAAGTGGTAGCGTAAGGCAGCCCAAGCGATCCGTCCGCCAGCGAATCGGTAACGATGTTGAGCGCACTGGCCGGAAGTACACGCAGCGCATAGGTCTTTCGAATGTCGACGTTATCGGCGTCCCGCGCACGAACGCCGACCGTAAGGCTGCCTGGTTGGTCGGGCACGCCGGCGAGCGTGGATTCCGAAATCCTCAAACCCAGGCCGCCTCCGGTCAAATCGAGTTGATAGGGCCCCTTGCCGCCCTGCGCGCTAAACGTTGCGGAGTATCGCTTGCCGACGACCGCATCGGACAGCGGCGAATCCGGCAGAATCGTGAGAGGTAAATTGGCGTCGCTGACGCGGATAGCGAAGGCTCCGAAACCTTTCCGCTGGATCTCGTCGCTGACGGACAGAACGAAGCTAAAGGCCCCGGCCTTGAGCGGCGACCCGGCAATCACGCCGGTTGCGGGATCCAGCTCCAGTCCATCGGGAAGAGCGCCCACCGCCAAGCTGTAGCTCACGGCGCCGACGCCTCCACTGGATTGGACGCCCGCGCTGTAGCCAACCCCAACCGCTCCGTCCGGCAGGGAGCCGCTAATCGCCAATGGATCGCCGGTGACGGTGAATTGACAGGAGCGCTGCACGGCGGTACCGGTTTTGTCGACTGCCCGAAATTGGCCCGTAAAGGCACCCAGGACGACCGGCTTGAAAGTGAAGCTCGTGCCGGCAATCACAAACGAAGTCGGCGGAGTGCCGCCAGTGAGGCTCAGTTGGTAAGGGGGTACTCCACCCGCCACGATAAAGCTCCCCGCTGCCGCCAGGCCTAACGGGAAAGTCGCCGTTAACGGGCATCCGAAAGTCAGCGAGGAATCCGCCACCTGTAACACGAGCGTCTTTGAGATACTCGCTCCCGCGCCGTCGCGAACCAAGACGGAGAATGCGAAGTTACCCTTCGAGGTCGTAGTGCCGGAGTAACTTCCATCGGCGGAAACTTGTAGCCCGGTTTCTGGAGGCGCGATGACCAATGACCACGAAAAAGGCGATCTGCCCCCAACGGCTTCCAACTTACCCGCGTAGGGAGCGCCCGCCTGAACGACGATCGGCCCTTCGCTCAAAATACGCAACGCCCCGCCCTGCACGGCGATGCTGCACTGCGTCTGTGTGCGGGCCTGACGCGCGTCGCTAACCGCAAAGGTAAAGATGGAAACGCCGAGCGCGTTTGGCCGACCGCTGATCAGACCGCTGGCCGCATCGAGGGCCAGCCCCGCCGGTAGGCCGCCGCCAGTGATGGCAAAGGCGAGGGGTGAGGTCCCGCCAAGAACGTTGGCTGTCGATTGATAAGGCACGCCAAGTTCGGCTACGGCATTGGGGCAGCCCAACCGGAAACTACCTTGAAAGACGGCGATCGAAAAGAGTTGGCGCACGCTGTTGCCTGAGGCGTCGCTCAAGTCCACAGTAAGTTGATAGGTGCCGGCGGTCGTTGGGCTCCCTCGAAACAGTCCATCGGAGTTATAGGTAAGCCCCGCGGGAAGCGTGCCGGCAACGACGTTGAATCGGTAGGGTGGCGATCCGCCTGCGCCCTGGAGTTGGGACGAGTAAGTCAGTCCCACGGTGCCGCTGTCAAGGACGCCGCTCGAAAAACGCAATGGATCGAGCGCGGCGATCGAGATCGAATAATCGCGAATGACAGCCGAGCCCAAGCTATCGGTTACGCGAAGAGTCAATCCAATCGTGCCCGCCTGGGTCGGTATTCCGCCGATGAATCCGGTCGCGCTGTTGAGCGCTAAACCCGCGGGCAGCGCAGTGCCGATCGAGAACGTGTACGGCGCGACACCGCCGCTAACGGCGAAGCCCACTCCATAGACCGCGCCGACAGTGCCTGACGGCAGACTGGTGGTCGTAATTACCAGTGGAGAAGAACTTACGATGCTCACTTGGCATAGCGGTGAAGTAACGCTCGAGAAGGTCTGGCCATCGACAACACGCAGGCCGTAAGTGACGGAACCGGGCTGAGTGGGCGTACCGAAGACCGTTCCGGTGGAGGCGTTCAGGCTCAGCCCGGCGGGCAGAGTGCTCTGATAAATCTCGTAAGCGTAAGGAAAGCGTCCACCACTGGCGATGCCGGGCGACGTATAAGCCTCGCCAACGACAAGATCGTCTTGATCGGGACAGGTCAGGTTGAGATTGGCGGGCGGGAGCGGCGCCACTTGAATTGAACACGAGGTCGTGATCGGCGCGGCGGCGGCACCGTTGACCCGGGCGGTGAAGTTAAAAACTCCGTAGGCATTGGCCACGCCGCTAATGGCACCGCTGGCCGGATCCAAATTCAGGCCCCCCGGCAGGGCCCCCGAGGCGATCGAAAAGCTGAGCGCTCCGCTGGCGCTGATACTGAGCGAGGAGCGATAGAAAGAATCGGCGAGCGCGTTGGGCAGCGGACATCGAAGCGTGGGAGTAGGCGCGCGGCTCAGTACGACGATCGAGAAATCGCGTTGCGTGACGTTGTTCGAGTTGTCCTGCGCGCGAACCCGAAAGCCGCTGGAACCGGATACCAAAGGCGTGCCCGTGATACTACCGCTTGTCGTGTTCAGCGACAGACCGGAGGGCAAAGCGCCTGCTGTAAGTGAAAAACTGTAAGCGCCAAACCCGCCGCTCGCCGACACTGCGGAAGAATAGGGCACGCCAACTCGTGCGGTCGTCCGGGGGCTGGTGATTTGAATTCGGCTTTGAACCTGCAACGAACAGGAGCGCGTGACGGAGCGCTGCAAATCGTCGAACGCCGTAAGCGAGTAAGTGTAAGTTCCCTCGACCGTAGCCACCCCGGTGAGTACACCGGCGGAGTTGTTGAAGTTGAAAGAGGGTGGCACCGCTCCCGCGCTGACGACAAACTGAGCGGGCTGAAACGGATTGAGCACCGCGCCCGACTCGTAATTATCGCCCACAATCGCGAAACCGGTTGGACAGCTAAAATCGGTCACAAAGATCGAAAAATCGCGAGTACCGCTGTTGGAACCGCTATCGGTAACGCGCAGAACGAAGTCATAGTTGCCGATCTGATTGGCCGTCCCGCCAAGGACACCGGTATTGCTAAGCGTAATTCCAGACGGTAGATTTCCGGATGCAAGGCCATAGACGTAGCCCGAGCCAGTGCCGCCCTTGCTGGAAAACTGGGTCGCCGGGTACGGCACGTTGCGCACGGCTACGGGCAAGGTGGTTGCGTTGATTACGGGTTGCGCCAGCAAGGGGGCGCTGAGCGCGGCCAGTGCAAACAGAAGTTGATAGAGGTTTTTCATGGCGATTCGCTCCTAGCGTGGTGCCCCGGCCGAAGGCGCGCCTGGACTCACGCCCACGCTCGCCCGCCCCGCCCCACTATCGCGGGTGACCGCATAGGCCGTGCCCGCCGCGGCCGCGGCCGCGATCGTGATAATTGCCAAAGTGAGACCCGAAACCGCCGCCCCCGCCGCTACTATGTTTGACTGGCTGATTGCGATTTGACCGAAGGACTGCTGGTAGTTTGCGCGTACTTGCAAATTGAAGCGCCCGGATTGCCCGTTGGGCTTCAGGCCCCGCGCTGCGGCGCGGCCGTTTGCGTCAGTCATCGTGGTGATCATGCGCGTACCGTTAGAACTTACAAGGCCGGGACCGGAATCGGGCAGCAAAAACACCACGCTCGCCCCGGCCACGGGCTTGTTGTTCTCGTCGCGTACCTCGACAATGGTTTCGCGCGCGGTTCGGCTTTTGAGATTGTTGATGGCCCCATCGCCGGCAATGACGAGGATGTTTAGTTTGACTTCCTGGCCAGGCATAGATGCCTGGATCAGCGAGAAAAGAAGCACGTGAACGAGCAATCGGCGAACAGCAAGGAAATCCATAATGTTCCTTAAGAATATACTGAAGAGAAAAGCGGAGACGATACTATGCGCTACCTGATTGGAATCATGACTCTCGCGGCCGCCGGACTTGCATCGGCTCAGAATACCGCTCCCGAAACCCGGCTTACCGCCCGGGAGATATTTTATGCGGCTCAGCCCGCTACCGCCCCGGAACCTAAAACGCCCGCAGCACCTAAGACGCCTGCAGCACCTAAGACGCCTGCGGCAAAGCCCAAGACCCATCCCGCTTCCCCTGAGCCCAAGATGACGCAATCCAAGCCCGACCATACGGAGGTCCCCGTGCGTTATGCCACCGACACCACTACCAGCGGGTCGGGCTTGGCGATGCGTTGGACCATCACTCAACTCATGCCCGATGGCGTTAAGAAAGAAGTTCCCACAACCAAAGCCTTCAAGAGTGGCGATCGAATCAATGTGCGCGTGGAGGTGAATGACTTTGGATATCTGTATATTCTGGCCCGCGGAAGCTCTGGAAAGTGGAGCCCGCTCTTCCCCTCCCCTCAGATCGCAGGCGGCGACAACCGGGTTGGGCCAAACCAGGCATACACCATTCCCGCCGGCTTTGTCTTTAAGTTCGACGACAACCCAGGACAGGAGAACCTATTCGTCATCTTCAGTCGCAAGCCCGAACCTGATTTTGACGGCCTCATCTACAAGGTGTCGCCTGACCGGAAGGCGGCTCCGTCCGGGGGCACCCAACCACCGCCCGGGATCATCCTCGCCTCCAACTTTGCCATCGACGACCCGTTCGTCAACAGAGTCAAGAACTTGTATGCGCGCGACCTCGTGGTGGAGAAGGTGGACGGCGAAGTCAAAACTTCGAGCCTTGGCCCGCGTTTTGAGCACGCTTCGTACGTGGCCAGCAAGCGCCAGGACGATCCGCGAGTCGTAGCCGAAGTGGCGCTCACGCACAAATGAAGGCCCTCGTTGTAATTCTTGTTTTCGCGGGGCTGACGGCCGCGCAACAGCCGATGTCCAAGCAAGCCCGCGATTTGAAAGTAGAGTCCGACCCCTTCCCCGAGGGCGAAACTCAACTGCTCACCCGGAAGGTGGACATTCCGCGAAGTTACGCGATTGTCGTCGGAGTGGGAGCCTATCAGAAGCTCCCCAAAGATTTGCACCTAGCCTACGCCGAGCGCGACGCGGAGTCGCTCTTCTCGATCCTGATCAGTCCGGAAGGCGGTAACTTCCGGGCCGAGAACGTCAAGAAGCTGTTAGGCTCGCGGGCGACGCTGGCGAACCTGAAACAAGAACTGGAGGAGTGGCTGCCGCGCGTCGCGACCGAGAACGATCGTGTCTTCATCTACTTCGCCGGACACGGATTCATTCACCAGGGCAAGGGGTATTTGGCGCCCTTCGACTTCGATCTCAAGAGCGTTGCCGCTACCGGCTATCCGATGGAGGATTTGGCACGGACGGTGGGACAAAAAATCAAGGCCAAGTGGAAGGTGCTGTTAACCGACAGTTGTCACTCCGGCTTTATCAATACCGAGACGCGGGCCGAGAATTTGAATGCGATGCTGCAAAACCTGGACAAAAGCATGTTCAGCCTCACCGCCTCGCGCGATCTGGAGCGCAGCTTTGAATCGCCCGATTTTGGCGGCGGCCACGGCGTATTCACTTACTATGTCGTGAAAGGAATGGAGGGCGAAGCCGACGACGATCGCGACGGCCAAGTTACGGCAGCCGAACTCACCGAATATGTGCGGAAGAATGTCCGCGAGGCCACGAAAGGCAAGCAGACGCCGCGCTCGGATCGAGGAGCCTTCGACCCCGAAATGCTCATCGCCTACGTGCCGTCCTACGCGACAGCTGCGCCGCCGCCTGCGCCCAAATTCGGCACGCTGATATTCGAGACCAACCGCGATGAGGTCGAAGTCTTTGTTGACGGCAAGAGCGCGGGGGTAGCTGGCAAAGCCGCACCGTTGCGTTTGCCGGGCCTACGTCCCGGCACCCACCAGATCCAGGGCGTCAAGATGGGCTATGAACCCGACGGGCCGCGCGAGGAAATGGTCTATCCCGGCCAAGAATCCACGGTCAAGATTCAAATCCTGATCCCGCGTAAGCGCCCCAAGGCGGCGGTGGATCTTTTCGACAAGGGCCTCGGGTTCTATAACAAAGGCTTCGAGCAGAACTACCGCAAGGCAGTTGATGCGTTTACTCAAGCGCTTGCGGCGGATGCCACTTACAGCCAAGCCGCGCTTTACCTCGGGCGCACTTACAACGCCCTCTTCGACCAAGCCAAGGCCCGGCAATATTTTGAGACCGCCATCCGCATCGATCCCGATTACTCCGAGGCCCGCTCCAGCCTCGGCGGTATGTTACTAGACATCGGCGATGTCGACGCCAGCGTCCGTCAATTCGATACCGTACTGAAGCGCAATCCGAAAGATTTGCAGACGCTCTACCTGCGGGCCCAGGCCTTTCGAATCAAAGAACGCTATAACGACGCCATCGACAGCGCCCGGGCGGCCATCGCCATCTCGCCCTCCGTTGCCGAGCCGCACTTCTGGCTCGCGGAAAGCCTGCGCATGAAAGGCGATTACCGTGAATCACGCCAACAGTACGTAGACTACCTGCGCAACAGTAACTTTGATTCCGGTTTGGCAGGCAATCTTAATTACTACGTCCTCGGCTATCTTGTCGGCCACGGCAAACGCCGCCGCGCGACGCAAAAGGACATTTGGCAGGATCTTCGTAGCCTCGCCTACTTTGGTCTTTGCGACTGCGCCTATCGGGAAAAGAAACTGGCCGACGCGACGCTGTTCTGTCAGAAGAGTCTACAGTACGACCCCGACTACCCTTATACGCATTACTTGAGTGGACTGGTATACGCCACCTCGGCGCAGG
>JANXUM010000129.1 GCA_025356215.1 Bryobacter sp.
GCGACATCGCCCAGCCGCGGCCCGCGTATTCGGTGATCGGCGATTGGAAGAGCTTGCCGCCGCGCGTGAACAGGAAACTTCGGCCATGTGCGCCAGAGCCGATAAAGTATTGCAGAGACTGCGTGGCGCGTTGTTGCGGTGTCTCAATGCGCACCAGATTGGGCGGTGTGATGCTGTAAGTCGTTTTCGACGCGTCGTGGCGATAGCGCGCCGCAGCAAGCGATTGCACTGTACCGCTCGATCTGGCCATCGCGGATTTCGCGTAGGAGTCGACGATGTCCCGATGGCAAGGGGCGCAGTCGGCGGCGATCCACAGCAGCAGGGCGATCATCGCACCAGCCTTGGCGGGATGCGTTCAAAGGCTTCGCGGTGCTGCGCCGCCAAAGCGGTTTGGTTCAGCTTGCTGTAGGCACGCGAGAGGAGAAAGTGAATCGGGCGCTCGACTGTCGCGGATCCCGGTAGCGTGAGCGCCAACCCGCCCGACGCCGCAGACTGGGAATAGCGACCGGCCTCAAAGTGCAGGCGCGCCAGTTCGTAATGCGCCTCGCGAAGCTTGGCGTCACGGCGCAGCGACTCGATGACCTGCGCTTGCGCGTCGTCAAAACGGCTCAACGTAAAGAGCAGTCTCGCGTAGGCTAGCGGCGCCTCAGCGCTTGGATTGCGGGCGATGGCTAGCGGGTAGACTCGCATCGCGTCCTGGGTCTGGGCGAGGCCTTCGTAGGTGAGAGCCAGATATAGCAGGGTGCCGCCGTCGTTGGGCCGGAGTACATTGGCCGACTCAAGGGCACTCAGCGCCGGCTTGAAATCATTGTCGATGTAGAGGCAAATGCCCAGCAGAAAGTGCCCCGACGCCAACTTGGGGGAAAGCCTGGTGGCGCGCTCCAAGTAAGGCCTCGCGCGCGTGGGGGAGTCCTGCGCCAATTCAATGCGTCCCGCCAATAGTAGCGCTTCGATGTTGTCCGGCTCGCGCGCCAACAACGGTGCCAGCGCGCTGGCGGCCTCAAGCGGCCTTTGCTGGCGCAGCAGTTGTTGGGCGGAACTGAATTCAACGGACGAGGGCATGATAGCGATCCGCCTTCAGGTTAGCGATACGTTGGACGGGCT
This sequence comes from Bryobacter sp., assembly GCA_025356215.1. Lineage (GTDB taxonomy): Bacteria > Acidobacteriota > Terriglobia > Bryobacterales > Bryobacteraceae > Bryobacter. The sequence goes on from JANXUM010000129.1 coordinate 1,105, forward strand.
GGTTTGGAATTGCGATCTCTACCCATTCGGCTTGCGACGCACCGCCAAGGCCCAAGACGACACGCGGATCGTGGGCGCTTAAGTAACTCCCGCCGGAATTGATCCGTTTCTGGCGCACCTTGCCGCTCACTGACCAGCGGACCAGGGCCCCCGCGCGAAGGCCGCGATGATCGATGCCCAGCCAGTGATTGCCGGGGGTCGGAGTGCCCAAAAAAATCAGCGGCGTCTCGCCGTTGCCGGCAACCACCATGTCGAGCTGCCCGTCGTTGTTGAGGTCTCCCATGGCCAATCCGCGCGCCGGATAGTCTGCTCCGATCGGCGTCGCGATGAAGCGGCCCTGCCGGTTCTCGAAATAGAGAATCGGCTCTTTGTGGGTTAGCGTCCGGGACAGGGTCTCAATGCGGTCGTCCGGATGACCGTTGACAACGATCAGGTCCTCATCGCCGTCGTGATCGCGATCGAAGAACTTCAGGCCCCAGCCGGAGTACATCTGGGTGGCTTGGCCAATGCCGGTGGGGCCAGCCTCATCGTGGAAATTAAGGCCTCCAAGATTCTTGTAGATCGAGAAACGCTCGCGATTGAAGTTGGCGACAAACAGATCTTCGCGACCATCGCCGTCATAGTCCGCCGCGTCCACACCCATGCCGCTGCGGGGATTCCCGTCCGCCGAATAGGCAACGCCGGAATCCAAAGCCACTTCGTCAAATCGCAGCTTGCCGCGATTGTGAAACAGGAAGTTGGGCACCGAGTCGTTTGCGACGAACAAATCGAGCAAGCCGTCCCCGTCTAAGTCCGACGCGACCGCTCCAAAGACTTTGCCGGCGTGACCGGCGATGCCCGAAGCCTGTGAGATGTCCTCAAATCGCCCGTGATTGTTGTGGAACAATCGCGAGGCGTGCGGCGGGTAACTCATCGGATGGCAGTAATGATGGTCGCCGTTGTAGCTGCAATCGGGCTCCGTCGCGGGATCGTAAGAAGCAAAGTGGCCGAGGAACAAGTCTTGCCAGCCGTCGTTGTCGGCATCGAAAAACACGGCGACCGTCCAAAGGCCCGGCTCGGCAATCGACGTGGCTTGGAACTTACCGTTACCCAAATTGCGATAGAGCAGCGGAGTGCCCCAAGTGGTGACGAGTAAGTCGGGCCGACCGTCATTATCGAAGTCCGCCACGGTCACGCCGATGCCGAAGACTTTGGCGTTGATGCCCGACTCTGCGGTCACATCGGTGAACTTGAGATTACCGTCGTTACGGAACAGGGCGGTGGGGAAGGCGATGTCCATCAGGCCGTCGCCATTGTAATCGAGTATGGCGGCACCTGGGCCCATGTTCTCCGGTAGCCGGCGGCGCGGCGTCAGCCCGTTGTCATGTTTGTACGGCAGCACGGGCCCGGAATGAAAAAGCGCCGCCCCACTGAGGAGGGCGGCGCAGAGAAACAACTTCAACGGCATCGTCGCAGTGCTCGTTTCTTAGAACGAGAAACGAGCCACGATCTGACCGCTGCGCGGCGGGGCATATACACTGGCAGGGTTGATGCGCCCAAAGCCGGAAGTGACGTTGCCGTTGGCGTCGCGGTTGACGGTGGCCGCCGGGTTGGTGGCGGCGGGGTCGTTGAGATAGGTACGGTTGAAGACGTTGAAGAATTCGCCGCGGAAGCTCAAGGCGTAGCGCTCCTTGATCCGGAACATGCGACCGAAAGAGAGTTGCTCATCCGGACGGCGGGCGAAGCGGTAGTCGTTGTAGTAGGCGGCGGCGGTCCCCCATTGGCCGGGGCCCGCGTCCACCCACGCGGCGGGGTTGAGCGTTAGATCCTTGAACGAATCGATGCTCTTGGCGTCGTTAAGGCTCTTCAAATAGAGCGGCTGGCCGGGCACGCGATTGTAGCGTGTGCCGCGGAACAAGAGGCTGGCCAGCGCATTGTTGGAGTTGGGCGACTGGATTGGGAAGCCGCTTTGGTAGCGCAGAATGCCGCCCAAGGTCCAGCCGCTCAAAATCGCCTTGGTGGCCCAGTTGCGGCCCCACTTGGGTGTGTCGTAGTTAAAGCCGATGGCCAAAACCTGCGGCTGATCGTTGGCCGAGAATGTCTTCTGGTTGGGCCGATTGTAGACGTCGTTGGTGGGAACGATGCCGCCGGATTGATTCTCGACGTTCGTCAGATTCTTTGACCATGTGTAGGCCACGGTGCCGGTGAGGCCGCGCGAATAGCGCTTGGTGGCTTTGATCTGGAGAGAGTCGTACCATGTGTTGCCGAGCGGCGCCCATAGGCTGCCCAATCCTCCGAATTGCGGGAAGGGGCGAAGCGATTGAGCCAGTGTGTTGGAACCCGCGAATGAATCGTAAGGCTTCGTGAAGCCACGCGCCACGACTGCGGCAGAATCGATGCGCGAGTTGAGCAGCGTGCGATCGGCGGCGCTGTTCAGGTCGAAGCCAAAAGACTTGAGGCGGCTCTCGGTTAGACCGTTATAGTCGTTGAGCCCATCGGCCCGGAACCACGCGCCGCGGTTGCCGACGTAGGCGGCTTCCACAACAAGTTGCGAACCGAATTCGCGCTGCAAGCTGAGGTTCCAGTTGGCCATGCGCGGGGGACGCCCGGCGTTGGGATCTACAAGTGCGGGCGGGGAATTGATCTGCCCAAGGCTGGGACGGATGCCGGGGTCATAAGATGCTGCCGTCAGGTCGGCCACATTGTAGCTGAGCCCGTTGCGCAGACTCACGCCGGCTTCAGAGAAGGCCGGGTTGGAGAATGCAATCGAATTGAAGCCCATGCCGATCGAGTTGCCGCCGCCGATGTAGGCGAAGTTGGCGACCTGCGCATAGCTGATCGCAAAGCCCGCCCGCGCGACCCACTTGGGAGCGAATTGATAGGCGAGGCCAATCCGCGGGCCAAAGGCCCAGGGATAAGTTTTGGTCAGCTCGCAGTTGCAGCGTCCCGGACCATTGCCCGCATACAGAGTGGCACCCAATAGGTTGCCGGCAGCTGGATTCTTAAGCGTTGGGGCAAACATCGAAGTGCGGTCGTAAAGTTCTCGGGAAGCGGGTTGGTAGTCGTAGCGCATGCCGTAGTCGATTGTCAGCTTCTTGCTCAAGCGCCAGGTGTCTTGAACGAAGAAGCCCCACGTTGGCCTGCGGTATTGCGGGTCTTGTGGGTTGGAAATGCTTGCGTTGTTCGCGTTGCCAAGCAGGAAGCTGGCGTAATTGAAACCAGCGTTTCCGCCCGCTAGCGCGACGCCTTGCAATGCGGGCTGCGAAGTCTGCGCTGCCGCGAATGTGTAAATGCCCGCCACGCCGCCGCTGCCGCGATTGGTGAAGTTATCGAATTTCCACTCGCCGCCATATTTGATTTGATGACTGCCCTTGATCCACGTTGCGGAGGCGACCGCCGTGGGCTTATCTTGCAAATAGAGCGAACGGTTGGTGGGTCCGATGTCGAAGCCCAGCCCGCCCTGTGCGCCGCCCAGAGCGGTGATGCGCGGGAAGCCAGGTTGGAATGCGCCTTTCAATCCGAGTTGTCCAACGGCGTCGTAGCTGGTGACGGAGTCCGGCGAGGCGTCGGGATTACGGTAGCGCTGGTATCCAATGCCCAAGTGCAACAGCAGCGTCGGCCGGATGGTGGCGTCGAAATTGACTCGAGTCGTGTGCGAACGGATGATCTGGTCACGGCGCGCGGTGATGGGGTCGGGGAGACCTTCCTGCCCGTTGTCCTTGTCGGTGCGCTGCAAAGAGTAGTAGACGCTGGCCTTCATGTTGGCAGTGATGTTGTGATCTACCTTGACGCTCGGGATGTCCTGGATCTTGCGAAAGTTATAGCGCCGTTCAAAGTTGTTAACCAGCCCGCCGTTGATGGCCTTGGGCACGAGCGCCTGGATCTTGAGCGCAACCGGGTCGAAGTTGGACGCCGGGATCACGTTATTGGGGAAGTAGTTGCGATAGGTGCGACCGTCCGCGCCCACGAAGTTGCTACGCGGATCGTAGATGCCGTTCTCGACAATGTTGCGGCCAAGGCCGTCGACGCCAAGCACGCGACCGGTGAGCGCCGCGCTGAAATCCCCACTGCGATACGCATCCGTGGGGACCGTGCCGAAGCCGTCAAACTTGCCTTCCTTGTTCAAGTACTTTTCGTAGTTGAAAAAGAAGAAGGTGCGGTTGGCACCGTTGTAGAGTTTCGGGATGGTGAGCGGGCCACCGATATTGAAGCCAAGGTCATTGCGCCGGGCGCGCGGGCGAACCAGCTTGTTGCCGCCGGCATTGGTGAAGGGAATGCCCGCATTGAAGGATTCATTTACGAGATAGTCGTAGCCTGTGCCGTGATACTTATTGGTGCCCGAGCGAGCCGTGAAGTTGAACAAGCCGCCGCCCACCTGGCCGAATTCGGCAGCGTAGTTGGAGGTCTGCAGCGCAAACTCTTCCACAGTCTCAACCGAGGCTTGCGATTCATCCGATACGCGTCCGTCCAGCGCGCTGGTGGTGTCCTGGCCCTCGAAGATGATCTTGAAAGTGCCGGCGGGCGCACCATTGATCTTGATGTTGTTCCAGCCGTTAATCGACGCTCCGGGCGCGAGTTGAGCGAAGCTCAGGGGATTGCGAATCGCGCCTTGGCCGATCGCAAAATTCAGCGGTAGTTGGTTGAGTTGCTCGCGGTTGATCGTCGTCGCCGCAGCCGCGCTGTCCGTATTGAGCAGCGGCGTTTCTGCGTTTACCGAGATCGAATCGGTGGTCGTACCAATTTGCAGCACCACGTCGATCGACGCCGTTTGCGCCACTTGCACACGTACGTTCTTCTGCACCGACTTGCGGAAGCCCGCCACTTCAACGGTAATGTCGTAGAGTCCGGCGCTGAGATAAGGGGCGGTGAAGTTTCCCGTGGCCGTTGTCGTCGTTTCAAATTTGACGCCGGTCCCCTGATTGACGATCAGCACCGCCGCGTTGGGGATCAGCGCCCCCCCTGGATCGGCAACCGTACCGGCGATGGTGCCGCGGTCGGATTGCGCGTACGCGCAGCTAAAAGAAAGTAACGTATAGATGATGATGCGGAGCGATTTCATGGGTCCTCAGTTAACGCCGATTCGTCCGGCGAGAATCATGAATAACGTATCACAATCGATCCGCGAAGAGAGGATCTATTCGCCCACGGTCATCGTCGGCCCAACCACCTGCGAGACTTCGGCGCAGCGCGCCTCGATCTTTTTGGCAATGGCGAAGAAGCCTTCGGCGTTGGCCGACGCCTCGCCCTCCAGCCCCACCGGCTTACCGGTATCGCCACCCAGCCGGATCGCTGGAATCAACGCCAGCTCGCCCAAAAATTCGACGCCCATCACCTCGGCCGTTTTCTTTCCGGCCCCGTGTCCAAACACATCGATGCGTTCTTTGCTCTGCGGCGCGATTAGGTAGCTCATGTTCTCCACCATGCCCAGCACGGGCACCTTTACCTGGTGGAACATGTTCACGGCTTTGCGTGCGTCCTCAAGAGACACGTCGCTCGGTGTCGTTACAACCACCGCGCCGGTCAGTTTGGTGGATTGCATCAGGCTCAACTGCACATCGCCCGTGCCGGGCGGCAAATCGATGACCAGGTAGTCCAACTCGCCCCACTCCACTTGCCGCAAGAACTGCTGCATCACGTTGTGCAGCATCGGTCCGCGCCATACCAGCGGCTTGTCCCCGGGGTTCAAGAACCCCATCGACATCACGCGCAAGCCTTCCTTCATGATCGGGCGAATCTTCGTCCCGTCGGTCAGCGGCTGTTCGCTTACACCCATCATCAGCGGCACGTTCGGCCCGTATACGTCGGCATCCAACAGCCCAACGCGATTGCCCATGCGCGAC
>JANXUM010000612.1 GCA_025356215.1 Bryobacter sp.
TCAGCCGCCACCCGCGAGATCGCTCGCGACATCGGCGACGTCGATCAGTCCGCCCGCGAGATGGCCACCGGTAGCGGCCACGTCCGCGCCAGCGCCTCTGATCTCTCGACGGCCGCTGAAAAACTTAACGATATTTTGAAACGATTTCGAGTCTAGTCCAAAAAGGAATCCACTATGAACCGCCTTCTCAATCTCGCCGGCAACGTAAAGATCTCCCAACGTATTTTCTTGAGCGTATGCCTCTTCGCCCTGCCTCTAGCGGTGCTCTTCCTTTTTGCATTTGCCCAAATTTCAGACAATGTGCGCTTTGGCCAGCTTGAGATGGCTGGGCTGCGATTTCAGCGCCCGCTGCTGCGCCTCGTCAAGGCCAGCGGAGACTACCGCCTTGCGGTCCTATTGGGCGATGCCCCGGCCGCCGCCAGGCTTCGCGCCGAGTTCGATACGCGGCTCGAACAACTCTCCACTGTCTATCGCGAGCACGCCCAAGACCTGCAGTTCTCTCGCGCCGCGCTGCAAAGCGAGGGCCTCGCCGAACTCAGCCTCGAGGCGGGCACCAATCACTGGCGCCAGTTGCAGCGGGCCGACGCGGCCGGAAACACCAAGGACGCCGCCACCGAATACGACGCCCTCCTCAGCACCCTGCGCGGTATGACCTCGCGCGCTGGAGACACCTCAAACCTCACCCTCGATCCGGAGATGGATTCCTATTACCTGGCCGACGTCGCCTCCATCGCCGGGGCCCAGACCCTCCAGCGAATTGCCACCGCCTCGCAAACCTTTGGCCCCCTGCTGCGCTCAGGCCGCTTCACACCGGCAGATCGCCGCCGCTTGGCCGTCATCGCGGCGATGCTTCGCGAGTCCGACGTCGACCGTATCGTCACCGACCTTCAGACCGCGCTCAAAGAGAACCAAAAGGCCAAGCGCGGTGCCAGTTCCACGCTAAAAGCCTCTATTGACATGGCCCTGCCAGCCTACCGCGCCAGCCTGGATCGACTCATTGGTCTGCTCGAAAGAGATAGCGGCGCCCTCCCCCGGCAAGAAGACTTCGCCGCCGCCGTCCGTCAAGCCTCAGATCTCAGCCTCGCTTTATGCGAAAAAACCAGTGACGAACTCGCCGCTGTGCTGGACTCCCGCATCAACACCTTTTATCGCGAGCGTTGGACGATGACCGCCGCCACCCTGGGCGTCCTCGCCATCGCTTTCCTCATCTTCACCGCGGTCGTGCGGGGCATCACCAATCCGCTCAACGCCACCGTGACCCATATCAACCGCGTCGCCGCCGGAGATATTTCCGGCGATCTTCCCGCTGGATACGCCACCCGCGGGGACGAAATTGGCTCTCTGGCCCGAGCCATAGAGGCCATGTCCCTCAGCCTGCGCGGCATGATCTCCGATGTTGGTGGCGGTGTGTCCATTTTGTCCCTGGCCTCCTCTCGGCTGCTCGAGAGCTCCAGCCTGATGTCGGCTGGCGCACAGCACGCCTCGGCCAAGGCCCAGTCCGTCGCCGCTGCGGCGGACCAACTCAGCTCCAACTCGCTCTCCGTTTCGGCCGGGGTTGAACAAACCACCACAAACCTCTCCAATGTCGCCACGGCCACGGGCCAGATGACGTCCACCATCGGTGAGATCGCCGCCAAGTCCGAAAATGCTCGCTCCATTGCGGCCGAGGCCACGCTTCAAGTCGACCGCGTCACAGCTCAGATCGCTCACCTGGGCTCCGCCGTCGATGCCATCGGCAAAGTCACTGAAACCATCTCAGCCATCTCCTCTCAAACCAATCTCCTAGCCCTCAACGCCACCATCGAGGCCGCCCGGGCCGGTGCCGCCGGTAAGGGGTTTGCCGTCGTTGCCAACGAGATCAAGGCCCTCGCACAGCAAACCGCAGCCGCAACTGACGACATCAAGGCCCGCATTCTCGGCGTTCAATCCGCTACCACCGACGGCGTGTCCGAGGTTACCAAAATCGCCAACGTTATCTCCTCGGTGAGCCGCACTGTCAACTCCATCGCCTCGGCGATTGAAGACCAGGCCAGCTCCACCCGGGATATTTCGCGCAATGTCTCGGAGGCCTCCATCGGAGTCGCCGACGCCAACCATCGCATGGCTGAGTCCTCCCAGGCTACCCGTGAGATCGCCCGAGACATCGCAGAGGTCGAAGGCGCCGCCCGGGATCTATTCAACGGCAGCGGCCAGGTCCGGGATCATGCCGCCGCTCTGGCCAACGCTACGGACAGCCTCACTGCCGCCATGTCCAGGTTCCACCTCTAAGGACTCTTCTCCCATGCTTGCAACTCTTCCCGAGGATAGTGCCAATCTACTGGCCACCTTCCAGCTCCGCCATGCCCTGTGCGGGCTCAACGCCTCCGCCGTCCATGAGGTAATCCGCTACCAGGCCCCTACTCCCATCCGCCACGCCCCACCTCAAATTCTAGGCGTGATCAATCTGCGTGGCAAAATCGTCACACTCTTTGATCTCGGTCTCATGCTTGGCTTTGCCCCACTCCACGTCACTCCCGACAGCCGTATCTTCATCGTCGATGACCGCGGCGAGTTTATCGGCCTCGTTGCGGACAGAGTCGAAGGCGTAGTCGAAGCCGAAAGGAGCGACGCTGGGCCTCTGCCCGCCAACATCCCTCACGCCCAAGCCCGTTTTTTTACGCATGCCTATCGCAATGCGGGCCGGACCATCGCCGCGCTCGACGCAAGGGAGATTCTGGCGGAGGGCCGGCCTTAACGCCGGTCACAGAAGCCAAGGAATGAGCGTCTGGAAATGAGCATAAAGGTCCTCGTCGTCGATGACACCGCCGTCTCTCGGCGCATCGTCTCGGACGCCCTCTCCGGTCTCCCGGGCGTTGAAGTCGTCGGCACCGCCGCCAACGGCAAGATCGCCCTCGCGCGCCTCGCCAGCCTCAAACCCCACCTTCTCACCCTCGATATCGAAATGCCCGAGATGAATGGTATCGAGCTTCTCGAGGCCCTCGCTGCTGCCCGCACCCCCATCGCCTCGATCGTCCTCAGCGCCCTCACCCGCCGAGGTGGTGATCTCACCATTCGCGCCCTAGAACTGGGCGCCTTCGATTTCATCACCAAACCCGACGTCGACACCCCGGCCGCGGCGGTCGCCGAAATCCGCGCCCGCCTTGCGCCCATGCTGCGTGTCTTCCAACGCAATCGAGAAATCCTCGCTCAATCGCCGGCCCCATCGGTCGCCCCCGCCCCAACGCAGCTTTCAACCCGTACCCGCTCCGGTCCACCTATTGTTCTCATCGGAGTCTCCA
>JANXUM010000566.1 GCA_025356215.1 Bryobacter sp.
TAGCCACCATCAAATAGCGGCGGGCGTGTGACGTCATCGTAGGGACTGGGCTGGATTAATGTAATGCGGGTGCCGGGCACCTGACGTTTGAGCACACTTACGATGTGCTTGGTGCCGGTTGAGTATTCGTCAAAGAGGGCCTGATCGAAGGCCCGATAGCGGCCGTCGTTCATGCCGAGCATGATCGTCACCAGCGTCGGGTTGTAGGCGATGACGTCGCGATAGAGACGGACATCAATGGGACCGCCGCCGCCACCGGTGACACGGTCGCCGCCCCAGCCGGAGTGGGTGAAGCTGATGTTGGCTTTGGGGAAGCGGGTGGCAACATAGGTCTCGACGAAGGTGGTGTAAAGGCGTTGGTCGGTGATGCTGTCACCGAAGAATACGACGCGGTCGTTGGGTTTTAGGGCGAATGGTTCCTGCGCCAGAGAGAGTTGGGCGAGGGCGAGGAGGGAGACGAGTGTAAGGCGGGGCATGGGTTCGCCTAACACTGTATCGCGCGCAGCAGCTCTAGCGCGTTGGGGGAATCGCTGTGAACGCAGACGGTGTCGCTGAAAGCCTTAAGGCGTTCGATCTGCTGATTGGCTTCGTTCGGGTCGTGGATGAGCGCGTTGGCTTGGTTTCGCGGCACGAGAAGACCGGCGTCGGTATAGCGGCGATCAGCGAAGGACTCCTGCAACACCACGAAGCCTTGGCGCTTGAAGACACCTACCATGACGCTGTTGGCGAGACCCAGCATGAAGACATCGCTCGCCACGCGGCGGACACCTTCGGCGATGGCTTCCGCCACTTCGCCATTGGCGGCGGCCTCGTTGTAAAGCGCGCCGTGCGGCTTGACGTGATAGAGATCGAGCCCAGCCTCTTTGGCGGCGTCCTGGGCAAAGGCCACTTGCTCGGCGACGAGTTGCGCGATCGCCGAGGCGTCGTAATCGATGCCGAAGAGCGGGCGGCGACCGAAATGCTCGGGGTCGGGGTAGCCGGGATGAGCACCGACGCGGACGCCTGCCTCGGCCGCTTCCATCATGGTGACGCGAGTTAGATCGCGGTCTCCAGCGTGCGCACCGCAGCAGACGTTGGCGAGTTGGCAGAGACGCAGGATTTCGAGCTGCCTGCCGCTTTGTTGCAAGGGCCAGGATTCCCCGAGGTCGCAATTGATGAGCATCGCCATTAGGTTAAGTCCATTGCGTGAGATAGACGCTGAAGCAGCGCCAAGGCAGTTTCACGGCTGACACGGCCGAAGCGGACTTCTTCGCGCGGACGGAGTTGGCCCAGTGCCTCGAAGTCGGCACGGATGACGGAAGCGAGGATCGGGTAACCGCCGGTAGCCGGATGGTCGGCGGCCAGAACCTGCGGGATGCCGGAGGGCGGGACCTGCACGGCACCGTGCCACGCGCCAGCACTGACCAACGGATCGGCTGGCGAGGGCAGGGAGAGACCTTCGACGCGGAGGGCCGTTCGGCTGGACTGATCGGTGACCCGGTAAACAGCGCCGGTAAACAACGACATGGCCTCGGGAGGGAAAAGCGCCGCATGAGGGCCGTCAACGACCCTGAGCACTTTTGCTGAACCGTTATATAGAGGTGAGTAAGCGTGTTCGGCGAGCCGCCGGGGCGGGGAAGTTCCCGGCTGTGCCAGGGCGAGTTCCGTGTTGCGATGGATGCGCATTCCGCCGAGTCCGCTTTGGACGTGAGTTGCGGCGCTGCCATGCCAGGCGGGAACCTGGAGGCCGCCCTCGAAGGCGATATAGCCGCGCAGGCCACTGCGACAATAATCGCCTTGTAGTGTCGATCCGGGGCGGATGTCAATCGATTGCAAATCTGGAATGGAGCGACCGTCAAGGCGCCAGCCGAAGTCCGCTCCAGAGATGCCGACTCTGGTGGCGGAAGTGAACAGCAAGCGAGGCGGCTTCATGGTGACTTCGAGGCAGGGAAGCGGTTGGGGGTTACCGGCGAGATAGTTTGCCTCGAGAAAGCTGATCGGGGCCATCGGCCCGGCTTCGCTGAGGCCGTAGCGCGCCAGACCCAAGCGCGGTTTGTCTTGAATCGTGGTGAGGAAGCCGGGTTCGAGGACGCGGATTCCCATTACCAGGCCGCCGGGTTGGAGGGGTAGAAGCGGATTTGGGCGCCGATGGACAAGAGCGAGAAATTGGGTCTACTTGTGTCGATGACCTTGAGGGGAGTGCGGCCGAGGATGCGCCAACCGCCGGGAGAATCTGTGGGGTAGATGCCACACTGGGCGGCAGCGATGGCGACGCTGCCGGCGGGGACTTTGGGTCGCGGTGAATCGAGGCGGGGAAGGCTGAGTTTGGACGGCCAGCCCGAGAGATAGGCGAAGCCGGGAAGAAAGCCAAAGAAGGCGACGGTGTAGGTGAGTTCGCAGTGAGCCTCAACGAGTTGGGAGACGCTCAGGCCGAGGCGCTCGGCGGAGGGGCCGAGGTCCGGGCCATATTCTCCGCCGTAGAAGACGGGAATCTCCATCTGTTGCGGTGCTGCAAGATCAATACTGCCAATACTTTCCAAACAAAATCGAACGTGAGCTTCGATCTCGGATTGGGTTCGTTTGTTGGGGTCGTATTCGAGAAGAATGGATGTGTAGGACGGAGTGATTTCTTGTAGACCGTCAAGCGGAGAGTGATCGAGGAGCGCGACCAAGCGGTGGATGCGCTGGATCGAGTCCGGGCCGGTTTCGACGAAGAGAGCGCCTTCGTTGGCAGAGATAAACCGCACATCCATGTTTTTATTGTCGCCCAGCGGGGCGGCGGGAGATTGGCTTTGCTTTGTGCATTTACCGGGAGCGACGATTGCCGCTTCGAGATTGGGTTTGCTTTGTTCGTTTCTGTTTTTCGTCATTTCACTCTCCTCTCCAAATTCTTGTCCAAGATTGATTGGGATCGACTGCCCCACGCCTGGACTGTAGCAGTCCGACGATGGGGCTTAATGTGTTGGGGGCGCGGGTATGTAGCAAACAAACGAGAAATAGACTTGGCCCGAGTGTGAGCGCAAATCACTTAATCTAGCGGGAGGAGGATTGGGTCAATTCGATTAGTTTTTGTTAAAAATATTTAGCTTAACGGCTTTAGTTGGAATGAGGCGCGCCAAATGGGATTGGGCCGTGACGCGGGGGAAGCGCAGATGACCGACTCACTCTATGACGACCAAAATCGGATTAGCGCGGAGGGCAGCGTGGTGGTGCCGGCGGCTCGGCTGGACGCGGTGATTTCTGGGGCGGGCAGATATGCGCTGTTGAAAGTGGACGTCGAGGGGCTGGAGTGGGACGTGTTGCGTGGGGCCGAAGGATTGCTCGAACGCGTGGATGGCATCTATTTAGAGGTGAGCGAGCGGCACTTCGCCAACTACGGCTATACGGTGGGCGAGCTGATGGCGTGGTTGGAGACGCGGGGCTTCGCGGGCGGCGGGGGAGTCCAGGCTAGCGCCGCTCGGGCTGGGCACCGGCCAGTAGGCGGAGCTTTTCCCTTGCCGACCAAAGCCGGGTGAGCCACATGAAGCCCGCCATGAGTAGGCCATCTTCGAATGCGATTTGGAGAGGAGGGAGCAGGCGGTAGAAAATACCCGCATAACCGCTGGCTGCTTGCCAAAGATCTTGAGACATCCAAAGGTTGTCCGTCGCGGCGGTTTTCGCTTTGGCCACCAGTCTGGCCTGCGGGACCCCAAAGCGCGCGTCGAAGCGTTGGACGAGTGTGGGATTGGGAGGGAGGAGCGGGAAGACGGCGCCGGCGACCAAGGGGTGACGGGGAGAACGGAAGGCGGCAAGTCCGTTTTCGATCCAATCGGGACGTGGGCGGCAGTCTGCGTCGATGAAGGCGAGGGTTCGACCATTGGACTCGCGAACGCCAAGGTTGCGTGCGGCATAGCTGCCGGACTTGGGCTGGGTGAGAAATCGGACATGCGGGAAGAATGGGGCGAGTTGAGCTGAGCTTTGGGCGGAGGCTGAACCGTTGTCAACCACGACGATCTCGACGCCTTGGACGGGTGGGAGTGATGCGCAAGGCACCCGTGCTGTTTGGACGAGTGCGATCCGAGACGTCAATTTACCAAGGCGGCCGAAGCGGGTTTTTCATGGTGTTTAAAGGGCAGGTAAATCCACCAAGACTTCCGTCCTCCCGCACCAGACGAAAAGTAGTGGCGCTGATGCGACGGTACCGGGCGGGGGAGGGACCTGGATCCAGTGTCAGAGTGCCCGTTTGTGCGTCATAGGCGTAGCGTCCGCGTTTGCCGTTTGAATCGTTGTACTGCGATCTGTCAATGATTCCGAAAGACAGCGGGGTGGCGACACCCATTTGATTGATGCATTCGTAGACTCCCGCCGCTACTAGTTCTGGCATTGCCGCCGAAGCCCCCGCCGTGGGCGTTGTCTGTGTACTTTTAGCTGGGGCCGGTGCAGGGCTGGATGCACTCGCGCCAAGTAGATTCAAGATCTCGCGGCCCTCTGGAGATTTACCAATTTTGTATTTTTGCGCGATTTCCAGTGCTGTTAATCCGGACGAATCTTTCCCGGAACGGTCGATCCCGTTTTGGAGCAGGAAGCGAATTACCGCCGGTACCTTCTGTCCTTTGATCGCGTTGGTTAATAGCGTTTCTCCGGCGCTCCGTTGGTTAATATTCGCCCCGGCCGATAATGCGGCCTTGGCGGCCGCTTCGTTCTTTTCGTTCCAGGAGAAATCGAGTACTGCGACATTGAGTCGACGATCCAGGGGGCTTAGATCCTGGTAGGCCGCCGTGGGTGGAGCAATCAGGGCCAGAGAAATGAGAAGGTAGGTGGAAACGTTTCGCACGGGGACATTGTATCGATGAGCTGAGATCGATGGCAATAGGCGGCGCTAGCGTCGCTTCTGATAATACATATCTCGTTGGTGGTTTCAAGGGCTGCGTCAAACTCCTCATCCGTTAGTGCATGGGCCAGAGTTGAGCTGCTTTTCATTCGAATTGGGCGGATTTGAGCCGCTGCTGTCGGGTCGAATCCGCTTTATCTCCTTGGGGGTTTTTGTGACGACGCTGGTCGTGTTGTTCGAAACTTCGCGGGCCGCGTCTTTGTTGAACATGTCACTCCTGATAACGATACCTTATCCGCATTGCGTTTTGGGGTTGCGTGGCGCAAGCTTGTAAAGGGATCAAGTGCCGGCAGCGCTTCACCTATGGAAATAGAGCAGCTCACATTATTCAATCTGGGGGTCAACATGGCCCGACTCAAGGCCCGCGCGGCGGAGCTGGCGGGACAGGCAACTGCTCAGGCGACCGTCCGCGCTTACGATGCTGATTGGCGCAGCTTCTCCGGTTTTTGTGGTGCCGCTGGTCGTCAGGCGCTGCCAGCGTCGCCCGACACGATCATGCTTTACGCCGTATCCGAGTTGCAGACCCGGACGCCGTCGACGGTCGAGCGGCGTCTTGCTGCGATAACAGGCATGCACGTTGCGCAAGGGTTGGCCAAGCCTGATCTCGGTGAGGTGCGCCAGGTGCTGATCGGTTGGAAGCGTGAGCACGGCAGCCGGGAGCGGTCAAAAACTGCTTTGACGCCTGGGCACTTGCGTTCGATGTTGAAGACGTTGCCGACGGATGGCGGCGGCTTCCGCGATTGCGCGTTGCTTACTTTGGGTTTTGCCACGGGTTTGCGGCGCTCTGATTTGGCTCGGCTGAATCTGGCCGACGTCGTCGTCTCCGGAGCCGGGGTCAAGGTGTTTATTCGGCGCGGGAAGACTGACCAGTTAGGCAAGGGCCGTGAGATTTTCGTGATGGCCGGCAAGCATCAGGCGACTGACCCAGTACGCGCGATGGAGCGCTATCTCAAGAGCCGCGGGGCGTGGGCGGGTGCTCTCTTTGTGCGCCTCGAGCGCGGGCGCCGCGATCTGTCTCGTCTCCGGCTGGGCGCTGAGTCGATGGCGGATCTCGTCCAGCGCTGCGCCGCTGCGATCGGTCTTGATGCTGCTGATTTCGGTGCTCATAGCCTCCGAGCTGGATGCGTTACTACGGCGCTGGAGATGGGAGTTCCGGAGAGCCTGGTTATGAAGGTAACCGGCCACCGGTCCCACGCGACCCTTTTGAAGTATGCGCGGCCCGCGCGCTTGAGCCTGGACGTTTTGTCCCGCGCTGTTTGAGCGTCGTTGTCCTGAGCGCCGCGCGTTCGAGGGCGATTACTTTTCGTTCTGTGAGCATGTATTCGAGGCGTTGTATGCAATCCGACACGAGCTGATGTTCCAGTAGTAGCCCGAAGATCTTATTTTCAATCTCTGTTTCAGGCGATGGGCTCAATTTGGAAGCGGCCATGAATTCAGGGTACGCTCGTTTCTGGGGCCTCTGCCTTCCCGCGAAGTGCGCGAGCTGCTCGTTTTGCGGGACTGCTGGGCCGTGGCCCTCCTTTTTTATTTACGCCGTTGGCGCATGCCAACGGCGTTTTTGTTTTGCTTTGGCCGCGTCCTGTTTTACGATTTGGAGCTCGCGGCGCGACTTGTTGGCGGCGATGGCGTTCGCGATTTGCTCGACGGTCCAAAGCGTGAGCCAGACTGGCGCGAGCAATAGGCGCACGCCCCAGCCTATGCCGATAGCCACGGCGTGACTGGCCAGGCGGAGCGTGAGGAGCTGGCGGCGCCAGTAGTTACACTCGTCCCGAATCTGGATCCACACGGGCATTTTTGATAGTGGCGCGACGCCGGGGATATTCTCAAACTTTTCGTGGCGCCCGCGCGTGATAGCCGCCGCGACGGTAGGAGCGGCGCGAGCGCGCGTCACACGCACGAACGCTCATAGCGAGACATCCCCCCTTATGGGGGGATCGAGGGGGGAACGTAACTAGCTCGCGAACGTTTCGCGCGAGAGCGCGAACGCAGAGCGCCGATGTCACCCGGCCAGGTGTGGTGCGCCGCGTTTCGCGGCGTCCGTCTTCGGGCGGTTGCGGCCGGCTCGATGGCGTGGGGCGGGGAAGTGTGGGGCGTGGGGGCGCGGGGGCGTG
>JANXUM010000567.1 GCA_025356215.1 Bryobacter sp.
CATGTCGGTCCTGCGCGAAATCAATCGAGACGAACCCAAGCGCAGCCTTCTGCTGATCAAGCCCACCCGCCCCAACGACAACGCTGGAGACCCAGCCCTCCACACCAGCACCCACGGCGGCGGCACCCGCTGGGGCAAGAACACGGCCGAGGCCAGCTCCGGCCCCGAATACGAAGCCATCCTCAACTGGATTCGCGGCAACTAATGCCAAACTGGTAACTAGATGGGTGTTGCAGAAAGACGCGCGAGAGAGAAAGACGCCAAGCGCCAAAAGATCATGGATGCGGCCACAGAGCTCATCCTGTCCGAGGGCTTCGACAAGCTCACCATCCGCAAGATCGCCGACAAGCTCGAATACTCGCCCGGCGTCATCTATAACTACTTCGAAGACAAAGGGCAGCTCCTCTTCGACTTCTGCGAAGAGACTTTCGAACGCCTTCAGGATTCGTTCACCGAGGCCGAAATGGACGCCCTCCCACCAGTGCAAGCCTTCCGTCTCTGCGGCCAGCGATACATCGACTTCGCGCTGGAAAACCCCGCCGCCTACGTTATCACCTTTTGCCTGCCGCCCCCCACCGACGTCGACGGCTGGATCGAACACGAAGCGCCCGCCGGCACCAAGAGCTACGAGATTCTGGTCGAACTCATCCGCCGCTGCCAAGAGAGCGGAGACTTCCGTCCGATGGACACTGCCGCCGCAGCGCAAGTCGTCTGGTTCGCCGTACACGGCCTGGCCAGCATGCTAATCCTTTGCCACGGACACTACGGAATGCCGTGGGCCAGCAAAGAGGATCTCATCCGCCACACTCTCGATTTGGTCGAGCGCGGCCTCCGCTAATCCTCGCGCAAAGCCAGCATCGGATCCACCCGCGCCATCCGCCAGGCCGGCACCAACGCCGCGCCCAGCATCCCGGCGCTAATCGCCAAACAACTCTCCGCCAGCGCCTGTCCATTTACAAAGCGGCTCAACAGAAACACAACCAGCAATCCCCCAACAACGCAGGCCGCCAAGCTGAGCAGCCCCGCCCGTCTCAAGCCGATGAAAATCAGGTTTCCCTGGCTCGCCCCAATCGCCGCCCGGATCCCCATCTCTTTGCGCCGCCGCGCCATCTCGCTAGCCATAATCCCATAAACTCCCGCCACAACCAGCGCCAGCGCCGCCAATCCAAAGATGCTCACGATGTCCCGCTGCCGGCGTGGCTTAGCCACGATCTCGTCAATTCGGCTCTCCAAGGTCCGCGCGCCGCCAAACGAGGCCAGGTTGCTGATCCCCGTCCAAGTCGTCCGCAATGCGGGCGCAATCGACGCCGGCGACTGCGAAGTCCGGATCACCACATTCAGTTTCGGCCAGAACATGTTGCTCTCATTACCGAACATCTCGGCTCTCGCCCCCGGGTCCTGCGCGTTTGTGCGCACATTCCCCACCACTCCCGAAATTCGCCAAACGGTTTTCCCATCTCGTGAAATGGAATGTCCCACGGCGTTCCCATTCAGATACATCTTGGCAAAGCTCTCATTCACCAACACTGAGTTCTTATCGCGCGGCAACTCACCCGCCAACAATGGAATTCCCATCAGTGCAAAATAGTTATTGGTCGCCATCCGCTGGCCCACCGTCTCGCGAGTCTTCTCCGCCTGTCCGTCCACAAACATCTGTCCATCCTGCGAGTTCCCCTCCAGCGGCAACCGGTCCACAATCGCAACTCCGGTCACCCCCGGCATCCCAGCGATCTGTTCCATCCCCCGGCGAATTACGTCGTCCAGCTCATATCCGCCGTCACCCCAGGGCAAATCGACGCGAGCGTTCAACAGCCCCTGCTCCTGAAACCCGTTCGGAGCAAAACGCAGCGCCGAAAAATCTCTCATCATCTGCAACGAAACAGCCAACAACACCAGCCCCAGTGCCGCCTCGGCCACAATCAACGCGCTACGCAATTGAAATTGACCGACGCCCCGTGCCCCCGGCTCGCGAGAAGCCTGCCAGCCCATCACCGCAGCCAAGCCAATCGTACTCACCGCGCCCACGGCAAGCAAATAGAGAAACACGCGTAGATCCACCTGCGCCGTGTGAATCGCCGCAAAGTCATCGCCATAATTTGCCTGCAACAACGCCAACACCCAAGGGGCTGTGATCATCGCCGCCGCGCAACCCGCCGCCACAATCAGCCCCGCCTCCACAAGGTGCAGCCGAATCAAGTGCCAACGTCCCGCGCCCAAAAATAGGCGCACCGTGTCCTCGCGCTGCCGCTCCATCGCCCGCGCCGCCAGCAGTCCCGCCAGATTCACCATCGTAATCAACAACAGCAGCCCTGACGCCGCCTGTATCCAAAGTGCTGGCTCCCGCGCGTCGCGCGTCCAAGCCTGCTGCGCCCCCACCACCCGAACGCTCATCCCCTGATCGCTTTCCGGATACTCACGCGCCAACTGCTCGGCCACACTGACCGCCTCCGCCTCCGCCGCCTGTGCCGTCACGCCCGGACGCAACCGCGCCACAACTTGCAAAAACCCCGCCTTACGCGACCCCTTCAGCAACCCCTCGGACATCGGCGTCAACATGTCCACGTCCAGGCCAGGCAACACTTGATTCCCGACTACGCCAACCACCTGAAACGAGTCCGATCCGACTCGCAATGTGTCGCCAACCTTCCCCAGCCCGCGTCCGCGTTCCGTCAACAGCGCCACCTTGCCGCCACGCAATTCATCCCCCGCCAAAAGTCTTCCCTCAAGCGGATTTAGGCTCAGCAGCCCCGGCCAGTCCCCAGCCATCCGCAGCACAAAGATCGCCCGATTCCCTTCTCGCTCATGCAGGATCGACGTCTCACCGTATTGGCTGGCCACGGCCTCAAACCCCTTCACCCGCTCCCGCCAATCCGCCAGCCGCACCGCGTTGCTGTTCGACGGGCGTCCCTTACGAATCTCCTCCAACACCACCAATCGATCGGCGTTTGCGTAAGGCAAGCTGCGCAAAAACAGTATGTCCATGACGCTAAACACCGCCGCGTTCACGCCCAGCCCCAAGGCCAGCAGCAAGACGCTCGATATAAGAAACAGCGGACTCCGCCGCAACCGCCGGTAAGCCACCTTTACATCGCGCATGATTCCCTCCAAGCCTGTAAATAGATCCGCATCCCCCGCAGCTTCCTGCTGCCGAGCCAAATTCCCATAGGCCATCCGCGCCCGCGCGACCGCTTCCCGCCCCTCCACGCCGCGCCCTTCTAACTCTTCCCGGCGCATCTCCAAATGAAACTGCGCCTCTTCCTCAGCTCGCGCCCGCGCTTCTTCCCGAGAGAAAAGCGTCGCCTTCAGTTTGTTCAAAAATCCCATGGCCTACGTCGTCCCCAAAATCAATTCCACACCGCGAACCACCCGCCGCCAGCTTTCCTCTTCGGTCTCAAGTTGCGCCACGCCCTCGCGCGTCAACTGATAAACGCGCGCCCGCCGGTTCTTCTCCGTCAGGCCCCACTCGCTCGCAATCCACCCATCCTGCTCCATCCGATGCAGCGCCGGGTACAGGCTGCCTTCTTCAACACGCAACAGTTCGTTGCTCACCTGTTGAATTCGGCTCGCCAGCGCATATCCATGCATCGGCCCCAGCGCCAATACTTTCAGCACCAGCAGACTCAAACTCCCGCTCAGCGCATCGTTTTTCGATTTACTTGCCATACCTAGCCTTCTAGACGAAGATCTCTAGGCGTCGGTTCATTTTTTATTTCTCTCCAATCCGGGCCGTGCTCGGACCCTCAAGCGCCGATTCTAGCTAAGGCGGGAAATCCCTTGGGATAAAATCGGACAAGCCGCATGACCCCTGCCGATGGATCCAGACTGGGACCGTATGAAATCCTCGCCCTTATAGGCCAGGGCGGGATGGG
>JANXUM010000607.1 GCA_025356215.1 Bryobacter sp.
GTAAACCGCCCGCCAAACAACGTGTTCACCAACTCCAGCGGCGTCCGATCTGGATTCGTTCGATCGATTCCCGGTTGCGCGA
Source organism: Bryobacter sp. (assembly GCA_025356215.1). Classification (GTDB taxonomy): domain Bacteria; phylum Acidobacteriota; class Terriglobia; order Bryobacterales; family Bryobacteraceae; genus Bryobacter. The sequence goes on from JANXUM010000607.1 coordinate 83, forward strand.
TCGTAAAGTAAGTCTGCGTCGCCTCGGGCAGATCCACCAACAGCAACCGCGGTGCCGCCGATCGGGCCGGAACCGCTGTCTGCTTCCAAACATACGCCATGCCAGCGGGGATCTTGCCCAGCAATCCCGTCATCTTTTCCCGCATCGCAGCCGCGTCAAAGTCCCCGCCCACCACCACCACCATGTTCTTACCCACAAAGTTCGACTTCCAAAACGCCTCCACGCCATCGCGCGTGATCTTTGCCAAACTGAGCTCGTCCCCGGTCGCCGTCCTTCCGTAGGGGTGATTCTTGCCAAAGTAAAACGCCGGCGAATACTGCCGGATCGCCGCGCCCGGATTGTCCTTTGCCACCTTAACGCCGTCGATCTTTTGCGCCAACAACCGCTTCAGTTCCGCCTCGGCAAACGCGGGATGCAGTAACAAATCTTCAAAAATCTCCAGTGCCTTATCTCGGTCCTTGGCCAACGACTCCATCTGCAAAAATGCGGTCTGCCGGTTAGAGCCTCGCTGCACGTCGATCCCCAATTGATCCAGATCTCCGGCAAGCTTCTCACGAGACCGCGTCGTAGTGCCCAGCGTCATCATCTCGGTCACGATCGAACTCATTCCTTCCAGCCCCGAAGGGTCCGCCTCCGCCCCACCCTTGACCGCCACCCTGACGCTCAATAATGGCAAGTCTCGCTTCGGCATTAAGATCAGCGTCACGCCATTGCCTAGGACAACCCGCTCAAACGGCGGCATCTTGATCTGGGGCAACGCCAAACTCGCCGCAAGCAACGCACAAATAATGAATCGCATATTACTGACTCTCCTCATCTTTCGCGCCTTTGGCCGGCACCAGCGTCGCCACTGTGCGATTGCGTTCAGTCAGATATTTCGCCGCCACGCGTTGTACGTCCTCGGGCGTCACCGCTCCGATCGCCCTGTCAAATTCAAACAGCTTTGCATAGCCGCCAAAGTAAATCTCATATTGACCCAACAGGTTTGCTTTCCCCGCTATCGTCTTGAGCTGTCGATAGAACGCCCCCAAGATCTGGTTGCGCACCTTCTCCAATTCCACCGCGCTTACCTTTTCGGACTTCAATCGCTCAATTTCCTCGTAGAGCGCCACTTCCACTTTCTCGGTTGAAACGCCGCTCCGCGGCTGCACCATCACCTGAAAGAGCCCCGGGTCCAACTGCATTGGGTTTTCGACGCTCACCTGCAGCGCAAGCTCATCCTTCTCCACCAACCGGCTATTCAGTCGCGAACTCTTTCCCTCGCTTAGCAGGGCATCGATTACCGTCAACGCCGGATAATCCGCGCTGCGTGAATCCCCAACGTGGTAGGCCACCATCAACAGCGGTAACTGCGCCGCCTTCTCCAATTTCACCCGCCGCTCTCCCTTCTGTTCAGGTTCTTTGGTACGGATCGCAGGCGGAGGCGGTTGCTGAGGAATTCCCTCTAAATGCTTCTTGGCCAACGCCATTACTTGCTCAAAGTTAGCTGCTCCCACGACTACCAGAGTGCAATTGTTCGGCGCGTAGCCCATCTTGAAGTGCGCCTTCAAGTCGCTCATCGTCCAACCCTCGATATCGCTGGGCCAACCGATGACGCTCCATTGGTAGGGGTGCGCGGTGTAGGCCGCCGCCTGCAACTGTTCGTTCAACGCGCCGGGGTTGCTGTTGTCCACGCTCAACCGACGCTCGCTGTAGACGACTTCGCGTTCGCTTTGCACCAGCTTTGGGTCAAAGGCGAGGTCGCGGATGCGGTCGGCCTCCAAGTCGAAGGTCACATCCAGCGCGCTGCTTGGAATGAAGTTCGTGTAGACGGTCAGGTCTTCGCTCGTGTAGGCATTGTTACGTCCGCCGCTCTTCTCCATGACGATGTCGAACTGCTTCGGGCCGTATTTCTTCGCCCCATTGAACATCATGTGTTCAAAGAAATGCGCCAAGCCCGTCGTCCCAGGCACTTCATTGCGGCTGCCGATCTTGTAGAACAAGTACATCGCGACGTTGGGGATGTCGCGATCTTCTTCCACAATTACCTTCATGCCATTGGCCAACATGCCGGTCTTGATGGCCAATGGCTCAACGGCGCTCATCACAGCAACGAGCGTGCCGAAACAGAAAATAAGACGTCTCACGCCTTCATTGTAGGCGGAGCGGGTGCATACCCGGATAACCTCATTGGGCCGAGGCGGCAAGATTCATGCCTGCGGGCTGAGGTCCAGAGGATACCGAATCGATAGGCCCGGAGATCGTGCCGATTGATGCGGGGAATGAGGATATCGGTGTCTGCAAGAATGTCCATCGACTTTCTTTACTCAACTTGCCCGTAGATCCTCCCCCGGCCCAGCGCCTGTCGCGGGGCCGGGGCTCCGGCATATTAAGGCAAAGCGAACTACCTTACTTCACGTTCGTGGGCTCAACCGCAAACCCCGACACCTGCTCAAAGAACCAAACCTGCCCGATCGGATTGTGATCCCCGGTCTCGTAGTAAATCTCGTACAACAGCGACCGCTGCGTTTTCGATTCACGCATCACCATGTAACCGCGATTGGTAACAGGCGAGATATCGAATCCCGCGATTCCGCTGAAGTCCAGATTCACTAGCGGCTTGACCATCGCCAAAGTCCCGTCGTTGGGCGGCGCCTGCAACACCACTGCCTTCTTGGCGGCATCGATGTCGTAAAGGGCCGTCGTCGTCGCGCCGGCAAAGCTGTTCGTGTAAGCGCTGGCAATCACTTGGGGCGCCGATTTATCCGCATAGTTCAACGGCAGATCCACCGCCGCCACCGCGCCCGTATCCGGGTGCAACCGCAGATTTTGGCCCGTGTTAGAGGTCAGCCGAATCCGATCCACCGTCGGGTTGAAGTTGAATCCAAACTGCGTGCCGTCCAACGCCGGCGTAAACGCCGCGCCTGTCCCCACCGCCGTCGCCCTGCCGGTGCCGCGATCAATTGTATAAATCCGCGACGTCGACCCGAGCGCATACAGTTGCCCGGTGGCTGGCCGGAAATCGATCGCTAAAATCTCTTCGCCCGGCTTCAATCCCGTAAACAGCAGCAAGTTCGTCAAGAATTGCGGCCTGTCCGTGTCGAAGCTAAACAGCAGCGCGCGCGAGTCCACGCCCCAAGCTTTTTCCGCGTGTGCTTCCACGCCCACAACGACCATGAGCGCCGCCATCATCCAAGTTGATTTGTATTTCATCGGGTTCCTCCAGTGATCTGAACGCAAGGTTCTACAGAGGGAACGCAACCCAACGCGAATCGGATTTAATGCTTTTCCGGTAATAACGCCCGCAACTCCCGAACGACCCCCGGCTCCGCCCGCGCCCAATTCTTCCGCTCTCCAGGGTCACTCACCAAGTCACTCAACCAAAGCTCATCGCTCACCTCGCCAACCGGATCTCCCGGATACTTCGGCGGATTCTCGATCAGCTTCCACTGCCCGCGCCGCACTGCCCGGCTCCCCGGATACACCCAATGAACCGTCTCGTGCGCACTCTTGCCCCCGCGCAGAATCATCGCCGCCTGGTCTCGTCCATCCACGCCCGCCGGCACGGCCACCCCCGCCATGCCCAGAAAGGTCGGCATGATATCCATCGCCATCCCAACGCCGTCAACCACCCCTGGCTTGATCCTGCCCGGCCAGCTCATCAGCGCCGGCATCCGCACGCCGCCCTCAAACAAACCTTGCTTCCAACCTCGGAACGGTGCGTTGCTCCCGCCCCGATAGGGTCGCCCCGCGTGATCCGCACGGCTCTCCTGCGTCGCCCCGTTATCGCTCTGAAAAAACACCACCGTGTTCTCCAACATTCCCTTATGCTCAAGCGCCCTCATCAACGCCCCCACCTGATCGTCCACCGCCGCCACCATCGCCAGATACATCCGTCGGTCCCGATCCATCGATTTCGGGAATCGCGCAAGATACTTATCCGGTGCCGTCATTGGATAATGCGGCGCGCCAAACCAGACATTCATATAGAAAGGCCGCTCCCGCCCTTGCCGATTTACAAACGCCACCGCCTCGCGCCCCAGTAACTCCGTTTGATACTCGTTATCCGCCCACACCTCCTCCTCGTTGCGCCATAAGTCGTGGAGGATCTCGCTTTGCCCCTTGCCCAAGGTGTAATAGCGATGCGAGTAGTAATCGGTCCATCCCGAGTAAAAACCGAAAAACTCATCGAAGCCAACGCTGAGTGGCCGCGATTCCTTGGCGCTGCCCACGTGCCACTTCCCAATATGTGCGGTGCGATAGCCGGCCGCGTGTAACTCACCGGCGATCGTCCGCTCCCCGGCCCGCAGCCCCGGTGTATTGAACAGCGCCGTCGACGTCAACACGTCAATCATCCCGTGATGCTCCGGATACTTGCCGGTCAACAAGCTCCCGCGCGACGGCGAGCACACTGGCGAATTCGAATACCAATTCGTAAACCGCGCCCCTCGCGCCGCCAGCTTGTCGATATGCGGAGTCTTCACTTCCGGGTGTCCATAACAACCCAGGTCCCCGATCCCCTGGTCGTCCGTGTAGATCACGATGAAATTCGGTCGCGCCCCGGCCGCCGGCGCTTTGAAAGCGCAAGCCATCGATCCCAAAACCAACTCTCGCCGCGTCATCCCCAAATCATATTCGATGTATGGCGATCAACGACTTTGTCATTCCCAAAAACCGCTCCCTCACCAGTCGCGCCCCTGGAAACAAGCCCCGCATCGCGCCCGCATCCAACAACCGGATATCCCTCAGATAGTGCTCAATGTAGAAATCCCGCCGCTCCCCGCGCGTCCCTGTCGCCATCTCCCAAACTGTCCAACGTCTCACAATTGGCCCCTGCCAGGCCTTAGGCAAATAGTGAACTAGCGGCGTCAACAAGTGCGTCTCCACCGGAAACCAACGGTTCGGCGTCTGCACGCAATAACTCTTTCCCACCCGCCGCACTTCCTCGGCAAAGAGACGCTGCCGCTCACCATCCCCCACATGCTCGATCGTCGAATTGCTAAACACGACATCAAAACTGCCGTCCCCAAACGGCAATGCGCACCCGTCCGCCGCCACCCAATCTACGCCAGACTCCGCCGCCTCGCTCGCCCGCGGCATATTCAATAGCGTCAACCGCGGCCGCACCTCCACCAGGCTCCAATTGAAAGCTGTGCCCCCAATGTCCAAAACCCGAGTGGCCGAACCAATCCCGAATTCCGCGACAAAGCGCTCCATCCGCCGCCGCCGGAACCCCCGCGACGCCCTCGCAAACCACTCGCTCATCGGTAAAGCCAACTCCCTATGCTACGCTGAGAATTCGCGCGCGGAATCTCTACCGGCCCAATAGAACCATGTCCATCCAGATCTTTGTCGAAGGGAAAATCGCGTCCAAAGGCGAATTCCTGCGCCCGCTCGAAGGCCGCAATGCCGCCGAGCTCCTCGGTCGCCACCTCTATCTAAGCTTGGCCGGTGAAGTGATCCCCCGCGCCCTCCTCGATCATCTCGGGCTATCGAAGATGCTGATCGGTGCCTCCAGCAGTTCGGGCTTCCTTCTCTTGGTTCCTCAGGAG
>JANXUM010000071.1 GCA_025356215.1 Bryobacter sp.
CGATCTACCGCACGAAAGGCCCGGCAAAGACGGCCCGGAATCCGAGACTTTCGCCGTAGGCGCGCCATTGTTCGTATTCGTTGGGTTCAACGTAGCGGGCTACTTTGGCGTTACGGCGGGTGGGCTGGAGGTATTGGCCAATGGTGGCGATGTCGGCCCGACCGTCGGTGCGGAGGTGGCGAAGAAGTTCTTTGACCTCTTCGTGGGTCTCACCGAGGCCGACCATCAGGCCGGATTTGGTCAGGATTTCGGGATGGGATTGTTTCGCGTAGGCCAGCACGCGCAGGCTTTGGGTATAGTCAGCCTGGGGACGGACGCGGCGGTAGAGGCGCGAGACGGTCTCCATGTTGTGGTTGTAAACGTGAGGGCTGGCGGCAAGGACGCGTTCGACGGCGCTGGTGTCGCCGTTGAAGTCGGGGGTGAGCACTTCGACTTGGGCCGCCGGTAGGGCGGCGCGGACGGCGCGCACGGTTGCGGCCCAGTGCGTGGAGCCGCCGTCCCAGAGTTCGTCGCGATTTACGCTGGTGAGGACTACGTAGCGCAGGCCCATGGCGGCGGCCTGGGAGGCGACGTGTTGGGGTTCGTTTGGGTCGAGTTCGAATTGCACTTTGCGCGGGTCGGCCTTGGGAACGCTACAGAAGCCGCAGCCGCGGGTGCAGAGATTGCCGAGGATCATGAATGTGGCCGCGCCGCGCGAGAAGCACTCGTGGATATTGGGGCAACGGGCAGATTCGCAGACGGTGTGGAGATGGAGCGAGCGCAGTTCGCGCTTGAGCGCGGTTACGGCTTGGAATTCGTGCTGGGGCTTACGAAGAAAATCGGGGAGCCGGGGCTGGGCCGGCTCCTTGTCAATTTGCACGAGCATGTTCACTACACCAGTATGGCTAGTAGCTGCGGGGGAAGGGAGCGAAGCCGAGGCTGTTGAGCTCTGAGCGGGTCTTGCCTAGATCGGCCTTTTGGATGGGGCCGACAAGAACGCGGACGACGGCGTCCTTGTCCGACGGGGCGATCCAGATGGAGTAACCCTTGCCCTTGAGCACCTTGGCAACGACGTCGGCCTCGGCGCGCCCGACGGCGGCCACTTGAAGGAAGAGGCTGCCTTTGGGGGGCTCGCCCGTGCGGGACTCCACTTTGGCGGGTGCAGCCTTAGGCTCTTCTTTCCTCGGTTCGGGCTTCTTGGGCTCCGGCTTCTTGGGCTCCGGCTTTTTGGGCTCCGGCTCGGGCGGGGGCGCTTGGGGCTTGGTGGCGGGCTTCTCGATTGGCTTGTCTGCCTTGTCGATGGCGACGGGGCGTTCGGTCGAGGGCTCGCCGGCGGCACTGTTCTTGCCGGCGCTCTTGTCGATGATGATCGGATTGGGTGCCGGGCCGGTCTCCGCTGGCTTGCGGGCGCTGGCCAACTCCGTAACAGGCGCGGGCGATGAGTTCTTGCCCAGAATGTATCCCATGACGAAGAACACTCCGAGCAGAACGACAACAATGAAGAAAACACTCAACAACTGGCGGTTTCCCAGTACGAGTTCGAACTCGCCTTCGTCGTTACGTGGCATATGTCTAGGGTATAAGGTAACAGACTTGCTGTGCGGGCATTCCGATCATTTTTGCAAAAGAATGTTTTAGCCCGTTCAGGCGATAATTCAGAAATGATGTTGGAGACAATCCGCGCGTGGATGCGCGACGGTGAGCCCATGCCGGTGTGTGCGCTGGTGGGTATGACGGTGGAGGCGGTTGAGAGCGGCTGGTGCCGGGCCGGGCTTGAGGTTGGCCCGCAACACTGGACCCCGTTTGGCACTATCCATGGTGGAATTCTGTGCGATCTGAGTGACCTGGCGATGGGGATGGCTTTTATGACGACGCTGGCCGAGGGCGAGGCACTGGCGACGATCGAATTGAAGATCAACTATTTCAGGCCTGTGCGGACTGGCCCTCTTGTGGCCGAGGCGCGCGTTGTAAATCGCGGGAGAAGCACCGGGTATGTGGATTGCGAGATCAAAGACGCGGCGGGTAAGCTGATCGCTAAAGCCGCCTCCACCTGCATGGTGACGCGCGATGACCGCGCGGTGGCGATCGCGGAGATGTTTTCAAAACGGAGGAAGGATGCAAATTCGTAAGGCGACGGAGTTGGACGCTTCGGGGATCGCGGAGGTTGCTGAGAGCGTTCGCTTTCGACCCGGGCAGGCGGACCCGCGGCAGGGCTATCTGGTGTACGTTGGCACGCGGGCAGAATATGCCGCGCGGCTGGCTGGGAGTTCAGTCGGCTACGTTGCCGAGGAAAATGGACGCATCCAGGGATTCCTGCTGTTGAGTCACATGGCGGGCGATACGGCCACGCATGCATCGACAGCCGGGGTGGAGGCGCTGCTGTTTGGCGGCGGGGCGTTTCTGGTGGACCAGATTGGACTGCGACCGAAGGCAAGCGGGCAAGGTGTGGCGGGGCGGATGCTGACGATGACGATCGAGGACTTACAGCCGTCGCGGCTCACGGCGTCGATCATGCATGGGCCACTGCGCAACATCAGGAGCACAGGATTTTTTCAAGGAAAGCGGGGCTTTCATTGCATCGGCGAGTACCACGAGGGGCAAGGGTTCTTGTGGGGAGTCTATGAGTGGAAGGCCGACGGCAGCCAAGGGGATCCGCGTTACCCAATTGGGCGCTGGCTGTACTGCGACGTTGCCAACGAGGTGGACTTGGCGGCGCGGATTGAGCGCATTCGTGTACTACCGGACGAGTTGCGGGTAATCGTTAAGAAGTTTGAGGAAGATGCCCTCGACGTCGCTCCTCGGCCAGGTGCCTGGACGGCGCGGCAGTTGGTGCACCACATGGCTGACGCCCATGGTCATTTGACGGCCCGGGCACGGCTGATTCTAACCGAGGAGCAACCGCCAGTGAAGACTTTCGACGAAAACACTTGGGCGGAGCTTGCGGACGCCAAGACTGCGCCGGTTGAGGAAAGCCTGCGAATTTTGGAAGGTCTGCACGCCCGGATCGCGCGGCTGATCGCTTCGCGCCCCCACGAAGAGATGCTGCGGGAAATGCACCATCCGGAGCAGGGAATGGTGCGACTGGACCGGATGCTGGCTTACCTCGATTGGCACGGTCGGCATCATATGGCTCAAATTGCGCGGATGGCACCTTAGAGCTGAACTAAGGCATTTTCTCAGGAGAATTGAGGGCGTTCCTAATATAAATCCCTAGGCTGACCGCCGCACACTAGGGCGAGTCTAGGAGATTTCACTTGTACCGAATTGCCTTATTTACCTTAGTGTTCCTCAATCTTGCCGCTGGCAACCTGAGGGCCGGAAGCATTACCGTGACGGATGTTGACTGGCAGCGCTTTGGCCTGATCAACTTGAAAATCGATGGCAGTGCGATCGATGAGTACGCGGGCGCAATCCTGGGGAACTTTAACGGGGGCCCCACCTTCACCTTGTTCTGCGTAGACCTGTTCACGAACATCTCACTAGGCACTTACGATTCAACGACGGTGGCGCCGCGGGTGGCCCGCAACGAGGGCCGGGCGGCATGGCTGTACGTTAACGCTTTCGACCCGGCGGTCGTCAACACTCCGGCGCTGGGTGAAGCCCTACAGGTGGCCATTTGGGACATCGTTCATGACGGCGGAGACGGCCCGAACGCGGGCCGGATTCAAGCCAGCATCAACACGCCGTTGGATGTGGTGCAGAGTTGGGGCCAGTTCCTTGTGAATAGCGAGGGGCAGAGTTCGGTGAATGCGTCAATCTACCTGAATTCGCTGGGAATCGTCTCTTACCAGACCTTAATCGGTGTGCTGCAACCTGGGCAGAACCCGCCTACGGACACGAACGTGCCTGAGCCGGGATCGCTAGGTCTGATGGCGATCGGTTGTGGATCGATTGCCGTCGCCCAGTTTGTGCGCCGTCGGCGCGTCAGTTCATCGCTACGTTAGCAGGTGTCGGATATCGTTCTGGGATGAGGCGGAAGCGTCTAAAACCGTTCCAGCCTACTTCCTGAGCCAAGGGCACGGCGAAAATCGGGTGGTGTCATACTGTGACTGGGTTCAAACAACTGCGATTTCTGATTCTAAGTGACATCCATGCCAACTTTCATGCCCTCAAAGCCGTGCTTGCCGACGCACAGGGGCACTATGACGATATCCTTTGTTGCGGTGATTTGATCGGCTACGGTCCCGCGCCGAACGAGACCGTGGACTGGGCCAAAGGCCATCTAAAAGCCGTTGTGCGCGGCAACCACGATAAGGTGGCGGTTGGCCTGGACGACGCTGAGGGCTACAACGTCGTCGCCACCGCGTCACTCTACTGGACCGCTGGCACACTGACTGAATCGAACAAGACGTACCTGCGCGAGATGCAGCGCGGCCCGGCCGCCCACGAGGGCTTGTGGCTGATGCACGGCAGCCCGATTGACGAGGACCTCTATCTGGTGCAAGAGTCCGACGCCGTGGGTATGGATCAGTTTCTCCCGGGCCCCATCAATTTCTTTGGGCACACGCATCGGCAGGGGGGCTTCGCGTATTTTCGCGGTGGCGTGCATTTGATCCCGCGAGTTCCCGAACTGGAGACCTCGCTGCGGCTGGAGATCGACCCCGGCGCGGCCTACCTGATCAATCCGGGTAGCGTCGGACAACCGCGAGATGGGGATTGGCGCGCCGCGTACGCGATTTTTTCGACCGAGGACCGTGTGCTCAGCTTTCGCCGCACGGTTTATGATGTCGACGCCGCTGCTGAGGCGACCCGGGCGGCAGGCTTGCCGGAACTGTTGGCGCGGCGCCTCTTTCTCGGCAAGTAGGCGCGTTCTGCATGTTTTACTGCCAGACAGTAAAATTTTCGATACAATTCGAGTTGCTGAGCATCCCCTTAACCGGAAGCGAAAGCGCCGCTATTTGAATCCGTTTCGAGGCCCTTTAACTTATGGCAACCGCCGTCGTCCCCAAGTCGAAGATCCAGCAATCGCTGGCACTCTACCAATCGAGCATTGGCAAGAAATATGTGGTCGCCATCACCGGCGCTCTCTTGTTCGCTTTTACAGTTGGACACATGCTGGGCAATCTGCAGATTTATTTGCCCAACGCCGAAGAAGCGCTGATTAGCTACGCCAAACTGCTGCGCACCTCGATGGAAGTCCTGTGGGTGATTCGGATAGGTCTGTTGACGGCCTTTGTGTTGCACATCGTGACGATTGCGCAGCTCTACAATCTGAATCGTTCCGCCAGGCCTCAAGCTTACGTGAAGAAGACGCCGACCGTGTCGACTTTCGCTTCGCGAACGATGTACGTTTCAGGTCCAATTCTGTTTTTCTTTGTGCTGTACCACATCGCGCACCTGACAATCGGGAACGTCCATCCGAACTATCAGGAAATGAACCCCTACCGCAATCTTGTGTGGGGCTTCCGCCAACCGCTGGCGGCCGGTTTTTACATTGTGGCGATGAGCATGCTGGGGGCGCACTTGACGCACGGGGTCTGGAGCATGTTCCAATCGGTCGGCTTCAACCATCCGCGCTACACGCCTTTAATTCGCAGCTTCGCCACAACGGCGGCGGCGGTAATCTCGCTCGGTAACATATCGATTCCGGTTTGTGTCCTACTCGGCATCATCGGAAAGGACGTCGTTTAACTCATGGATCTCAACCCACGCATTCCCACCGGACCGATCGAAAAAGCTTGGGACGACACCAAGTTCAACATGAAGCTGGTGAACCCGGCGAACAAGCGTAAGTATCACGTCATCGTCGTTGGCACGGGCTTGGCGGGCGGGGCCTGCGCCGCCTCGCTGGGCGAACTCGGCTACAACGTCACGGCTTTTTGTTTTCAGGATTCTCCTCGCCGCGCGCATTCGATTGCCGCGCAGGGAGGCATCAACGCCGCCAAGAATTATCGCAACGACGGCGACAGCGTTTACCGGCTGTTTTACGACACGCTCAAGGGCGGCGACTTTCGCGCCCGCGAACACAACGTCTATCGCCTGGCGCAGGTCTCGGTGAACATCATTGACCAGTGCGTGGCGCAGGGCGTTCCTTTTGCGCGTGAGTACGGCGGCACGCTGGCCAATCGATCTTTCGGCGGCGCGCAGGTTTCTAGAACATTCTACGCGCGCGGCCAGACAGGGCAGCAGTTGCTGATCGGTGCCTATCAGGCGTTGGAGCGGCAGGTGGCCACCGGGCAGGTGACGATGATTCCGCGCACCGAGATGCTGGACCTGATCGTCATCGACGGTAAGGCGCGCGGTATCGTGACGCGAAACTTGATTACAGGCAAGATGGACGTCCACATTGCCGACGCGGTGGTGTTGGGCACGGGTGGTTACGGCAACGTGTTCTATCTGTCGACAAATGCCAAGGGATCCAACGTGACGGCTAACTGGCGCGCTTACAAGCGCGGCGCGGCCTTCGCCAATCCTTGTTACACACAGATTCACCCGACTTGCATTCCGGTGTCCGGCGAGTATCAGAGTAAGTTGACTCTGATGTCGGAATCCTTGCGCAACGACGGACGTATTTGGGTGCCCAAGGCGCAGCACGACAAGCGCGCGCCGCATGAGATCCCAGACAGCGAGCGCGACTACTACCTGGAGCGCTTGTACCCCAGCTACGGCAAACTGTCGCCGCGCGACATCTCCTCGCGCGCCGCCAAGCGCGTTTGCGACGAGGGTCGTGGCGTTGGCGAGACGGGCTTGGGCGTGTATTTGGATTTCCGCGATTCGATTCAGCGTCTGGGCGAGGATACAATCCGAGAGCGCTACGGTAATCTGTTCGAGATTTACGATCGCATCACCGGTGAGGACCCGTATAAGAGCCCGATGCGAATTTTCCCGGCTGTGCACTACACCATGGGCGGCTTGTGGGTTGACTATCATTTGATGTCGACGATCCCTGGATTGTTTGTGCTGGGCGAGGCGAACTTCTCAGACCACGGGGCCAATCGATTGGGTGCCAGTGCTTTGATGCAAGGCTTGGCGGACGGTTACTTTGTCGCTCCCTACACGATTACGAATTACCTGGCGGGGAACAAAGCGGAAAGCGTGTCCACGGACCATCCCGAGGCAAGAGCCGCTCTAGCCAACGCCGAAGGCATGACCAAGCGCTTGATGGGGATCAAGGGCAAAAAGACGGTCACGCACTTCCATCGGGAACTTGGCAAGACGATCTGGGATTATTGCGGCATGTCGCGCACCGAGGCGGGATTGAAGACGGCGATCGGCAAGATCGGCGAGTTGAAAGAAGAGTTTTGGAAGAACGTGACCGTGCCGGGATCGGGCGAGGATCTGAATCAGCAGTTGGAGAACGCGGCGCGGGTTGCCGACTTCATCGAGCTCGGCGAGTTGATGTGCATTGACGCTCTTGATCGCAAGGAGAGCTGCGGCGGGCACTTCCGCGAAGAATATCAGACCAGCGAGGGCGAGGCACAGCGCGACGACGAAAACTACGCTTACGTTGCCGCCTGGGAATATAAAGGCGCGGGTGCCGCGCCGGCTCTGAACAAAGAGCCCCTGACCTTCGATTACGTCAAGCCAGCGCAGCGCAGTTACAAGTAAGGACCATCCAAGACCATGAAGCTAACTCTGAATGTATGGCGGCAGACCGGGCCTACCGCGCCCGGTAAGATGGTGCGCTACGAGATGCCGGACGTGAATCCCGACATGAGCTTTCTCGAGATGCTGGACGTGTTGAACGAAGGCCTGATTCAAAAAGGCGATTCGCCGATCGTGTTCGAGCACGATTGCCGCGAAGGGATCTGCGGCTCTTGCGGTTTTATGATCGACGGCAAGGCGCACGGTGGCTTCCCGAAGACGACCGTGTGCCAGTTGCATATGCGTCACTACAAGGACGGCGACGAGTTGTTCCTGGAGCCGTGGCGCGCGACGGCGTTTCCGATCGTCAAGGATTTGATGGTGAACCGTTCGGCCTTCGATCGTATTATTCAGGCCGGTGGATTCATCTCCGTGCCGACGGGCTCCGCTGTGGATGGCAATGCAATCGCGATCCCGAAATCGAACTCCGACCGGGCGATGGACGCAGCGCAGTGCATCGGTTGCGGGGCCTGCGTGGCCAGTTGCCCGAACGCGTCGGCGAGCCTGTTTACGGGTGCCAAGATCGCGCACTTGAACTTACTGCCGCAAGGCCAGCCCGAGAAATTGGATCGTGCGTTGCACATGGTAACGACGATGAATGAAGAGATGTTCGGGTCGTGTACAAACTTGCGCGAATGCGAGGCGACTTGCCCCAAGGGGATCTCGATTGAGAACATCGCAATCATGAACCGGCACTTTGTGGAAGCGAGCTTTGCGCATCGGCCGACGGCGTCAGAGGCGGGGGCGGGGTAGGGTTAGGTTAACTCGTCGACGTCGATGAGGTCTCCCTTTCGACCGCTGGCGCGTTTGTTGGCAATCAAATCTTCGCGGGAGATGATCGGTATCGGTTCGTCCCCGTCGCTTGCGATGACCCGTCGGTACCAGCAGTCTTCAAACTCAACTCCGGAAATCTGCTTCAATACTTCAATGCGGAGGGGTGGGACTCCCATTCTCAGCATCGCATCCTGCGGGTCTAGACTGGTGGGGTCAACCGTTGTGAAGCCGAAGTCCTGAACGGCGGCAATCGTGTTTTGCAGGTTGGCCAAGTCGTTTG
>JANXUM010000084.1 GCA_025356215.1 Bryobacter sp.
CCCACGCAGTTCACTTACCCGCCCTTGATCCCCTATAAGGCTGCGGCACTCCATTGGATCACCGGCGTCGACATCGGCCGCGCTTATCGCATCGTCACCGGCCTCGCCGCCTGCCTCGGGCCTGTCACCCTCGCCTTTGCGTTCTTCTACTTCACCCGCAGCCTGTTCTGGTCTCTGGCGCTTGGCGTCGCCTACTCAGTCGGCTCACCCATCTACGGCATCTTTGAGAAGATCGATGCCGATCGCGGCGTCTACTATTTCCCTTGGCGGCTGCTGGTCCAGATCAAGTACGGTGAAGCGCCGCACGTCGCCGGCTTGACCATGCTGCCGCTCATTCTGGTGGCCCTGCGCTGGGGCGCGGCGCGGCGCGATTTCTTCTCGCTCTTCGTCATGGCCGTCGCGCTCGCCCTCGCCCCGCTCACCAACTGGCTCAGCGCCTTCGCCGTCGCCCTGTGCGTGCTTTGGATCTTCGACGGCTTTGGCCGCATCGTCAAGGCAGGCGTGCTCGGCTATCTGCTTGCCGCTTTCTGGCTCACACCCGAATACGTCTCGACAACCCTGTTCAACTGGCCCAAAGACGCCTACGGCTATCGCGTCGAACAATCGCACACGCCCCTCTATCTGGGCCTGGCCGCGACCGTCGTTCTGCTGTTTTTAGCCCTGCGCTATTTCAAGGCGGACTGGCTCGTCCGTTACTCGACCGTTTCGATGGCGGCTTTTCTTTACATCGTCGGCGGCTTCTACTGGTTCGGCTTCGATACGCTGCCTGAGAGCCGCCGCTACGCCCTTGAGTTCGAGATGTTCCTCACGCTCGCCATCTTCGCCTGGTGCTGGGCCGGCTGGCGGTCGCGCGAAAACGTCGACAAGTTTTGCGTCGGCATTGGCGTTGCCGCCATCCTCTTCGCCAGCTCGGGACAGCTGCGCGCAAGTTGGAGCCGCACGGCCGCCGACTGGGGCACAGAAGACCGCGAACAGACCGTCGAATTCAAACTGGCCAAGTGGCTCAACGACGCAGACCCGCGCGGACGCGTCTTCGCCACCGGAAGCCTTCGCTTCCGCCTCAACGCCTGGTTTCCGCTGGCACAAGTCGGCGGCACCTTTGAGAGCGGTCTGCGCAATCGCATCGCCGTCGATCACTACTACCAGATCCGTACCGGCGAGGCTTCCAAGCCCGAGAACGAGGCCGAAGACTCTTTGAACGAACTGGCCGCCATCGGCGCTCAATACGTGGTCGCCCACGACCTCGAAAGCACTGAATATTACAAGGACATCAAGAACCCTCAAAAGTTCGAAAAGATCGGCAAGCCGGTCTACTCGCCAACCCCGCACGATCACATCTACGAGGTACCCTTCACATCCTTCGCGCATCTGGTTAAAGCCGAGGAGCTTCCCAACGACAAATGGAAGGGCGCACTGCCCGCCTTCGCCAACGCCATCCTTTGGGAGCGGCGCCCCAAGCTCAAGGTGGAGGATCTCAGCCCCGACCATTGGACGATCGAGGGCCAACTTCCGCCCGGCTTCGAGGTCAGCTTTGCGATGAACTGGGACCCGGGCTGGACCGCCACTCAGGACGACAAGCCTCTCGCAGTCGACCGCAACGAACTGGGCCTCATCCGGCTCAAGCCAGAACCCAAGGACAAGTCCCGCATCGACCTTCGTTACGCTGGCACAATGCAGCAAAAACTGTTCGGCCTACTGAGCCTGGTGGCCTGGGTTGCTAGCATAAGCCTATGCATCCGAGCGAGGAGCTGGCGGGCCGTCACTTCGACGCCGTCATCGTAGGGGGCGGCATTAACGGTGCCGGGATCGCTCGCGATCTGGCGTTGCGCGCCCATTCCGCCAAGCATCCTCTCAACATACTTTTGCTGGAAAAATCTTTCTGGGGCTCCGGCACCAGTGGCAAAAACTCGCACCTGATCCACGGTGGCCTGCGTTACCTCAAATACTTAGATGTCGGCTTGGTTCGCGAGGCTCTTAGCGAGCGCGCCACGCTGCTTAAGCTCGCCCCCAACACCGTCCGCCCCCTGCGCTTCAAACTCTCCACCAACGGTCCGCTCGATAGCCTCAAGTATGGTGCCGGCATCATTCTCTACGACCTGCTCGCCGGCCAGCACCGCATCGGCAAGAGCCAATACTTCGGCACCAACCTGTCTTACTGGGATGCCGCTAGCGACTCGGCCGCACTCGTCATCGACAACGTCCGCGACGCAAAACAACTTGGCACCGTCTGCCTGCCGCGCTCCCCCGTCCGCCGGATCAGTGGCGACGGCGTCGAGCTCGACAACGGTGTCCGCGTAAAAGCCGCGACCGTCATCGACGCCCGAGGCCCTTGGAATCGTTCCGCCTCCATGCGCCTCGTCCGTGGATCGCACATCGTCCTGCCCCGGCTCTTCCCAGGCGGGGACGCGGTCGCCCACTTCCACACCGACGGCCGCATCATCTTCTTCATCCCCTGGGGCGACCTCAACCCGGTCACGCTCATCGGCACCACTGACGTCGATCACTCGGGCTCCGCGGACTCGGTCGAAATCTCGTGGAACGAAACCGAATACCTCCAGAACATCGCCGCCAAGCTCTTTCCGCACAGCGCCGACATGCCCATCCTTGGCACGTTCAGTTCCCTCCGCCCGTTGCTCGCGGCGCCCGGTAAATCTGCCAGCTCCACCAGCCGCGAACACCACATCGCCTACCGCCCCGACGGCGTCCTTGAGATCACCGGTGGCAAGTACACCACCTATCGTCTAATGGCCGAACAAGCCGCCGACCTCGCCTGCCTGCGCATCGCCCCCAATCTGGCCTCCCTTCATCCAACCCGCACCGCGCCCTTCACCGTACCCACGCTCCGCCCCAATGGCGTGGACCAGCGCATCGCCTGGGCCAAGGCCGAGGAAGGCTGCGAGACTCTTGAGGAATTTCTCACTTGTTCCACCAACTGGGCCTGGCAAAAGCATTGGACCGCGCAAGACCTCGAGCCCCTGGCTTCCGCCTTCGGTGGTGGCGCGGAAGCTTTTCTGGAGCGCTACGAACTGTGAGCAGCCTCCACCGGTTCTGGCTCATCCTCCGCCACGCCGGCATCGCGACGTACGAACGCGGCCTCATCGACATCGCCAAAGGTGCGGCATTCTCGGCTTTGCTCGGGTTCTTTCCGGTACTCACAACCTTGGCCACGATCCTCGTCCAGGCTAACGCCGAGAGCGTGTCTCAATCGATCGCCAAGTTTCTCTTCGAGGTCGTCCCCCCGGGCACCGAGGACGTCGTCCAATACGCTTTCACCTTGCGGGGCGCAAGACCGAACTACCTTATCGCTGGCGCCGCGTTCCTGTCGCTCTGGAGCGCCTCCGACGTCATCGTCAGTCTGATGAGCGGATTCCAGGCCGTCTACGCCTGCCCCAACACGCGCAGTTTCTGGCGGCAGCGCTGGGTCGCGATCCTGCTGGTCTTTTCCACCCTCCTACCCGCCATTGCCGCCTCGCTACTGCTTGTCTTCGGCGCCAACATCGAAGCGACGGCGCTTTACTGGATGGGCATGCTTTCTCCGGATGAAACGCTCAAGGGCGTCGCCGCACTCCTCAGCCGGTTGCTCTCGAGCGCCGTCGCCTTCGTTACCCTCGTCGCCGTCACCAGTTGGCTCTATCGCTTTGCCCCCAGCCGGGTCAAACGATGGACTCGGGTCTGGCCCGGCGCGGTAGTGGCCACTACGCTTTGGAGTCTCGCCACCCTCGGCTTCGGCTGGTACGTCCGCAATATCGCCACTTACAACATCATGTACGGCAGCATCGGCGCGGCCATCGCGCTGCTGATCTGGATGTACCTGCTCAGTCTGATCGCGCTCTTCGGTTGCGCTTACAACGCCGAAACAGAAACACTCAGAGAGGCTGGCGTCATCGCATGAAACCCCGCTATCCCGCACACCAAGGATTCCAGTTGTCCCATTCCGCATTCAAACTCGCCGGCGATTACATCCCGCGCGGCGACCAGGTCACGGCCATCGGCGAACTTGTCCGCGGCCTCAACGACGCCGAGCCACACCAAACCCTGTTGGGCGTCACCGGCTCCGGCAAGACATTCACGATGGCCAAGATCATCGAGGCGGTCAACCGCCCAAGCCTCATTCTGGCCCACAACAAAACCCTCGCAGCGCAACTCTATCAGGAGTTCAAACACTTTTTCCCCGCCAACGCCGTCGAGTACTTCGTTAGTTATTACGATTACTACCAGCCCGAAGCTTATATCCCCAATAGCGACACTTATATTGAGAAAGAGTCCACGGTCAACGACGAGCTCGACAAGCTGCGATTGGCCGCCACCCGCTCGCTGTTTGAGCGCCGGGACGTCATCATCATCTCCAGCGTCAGTTGCATCTACGGCCTCGGCTCGCCCGAAGCCTATTACGGCATGATGTTGATGCTCGAAAAAGGCAAGACGATGAAACGCGCCGACATCATCGCCAAGCTTGTCGAGATCCTCTATCAGCGCAACGACATCGACTTCGCCCGCGGGATGTTTCGCGTCCGCGGCGATGTCATTGAGGTCTTCCCCACTTACGACGACAACGCGTTTCGCATCGAACTCTGGGGCGACGAGATCGAAAGCCTTTCGCAAATCGACCCCCTGCTCGGCACGGTCATCCAGACTTACGAGCGCCTCCCCATCTATCCCAAGAGTCACTATGTCCTGACGCCCGTCACCAAAGAGCAAGCGCAGGTCACCATCGAGCAGGAACTGGTCTCCTGGCACGCCGATCTCGAGCGTCAAGGCAAACTGATCGAGGCCCAGCGCATCTGGCAGCGCACCCAATTCGATCTCGAAATGATCAAGACCATCGGTTATTGCCACGGCATCGAGAACTACTCCCGTCACTTTACCGGACGCCTGCCCGGCGAGGCCCCACCTACCCTCCTCGATTACTTGCCGTCGGACGCGCTCATGTTCATCGACGAATCGCACGTCACGATGCCCCAACTCCAAGGGATGTGGGGCGGAGACCGCTCCCGCAAGGCTAATCTTGTCGGCTACGGCTTCCGCCTTCCCAGCGCGCTCGACAATCGTCCGCTTACCTTCGAGGAATTCCAAAATCGAGTCACTCAGGCCATCTACGTCTCAGCCACGCCCGGCCCGTACGAACTCACCCAAAGCGGCGGCGTCATCGTCGAGCAAGTCATCCGCCCCACCGGACTGGTCGACCCTGAAATCGATGTCCGCCCAATCAAAGGCCAAGTCGACGACTTGCTCCAGGAGATCCGACTCCGCGCCGCCAAGAACGAACGCGTCCTCATCACTACGCTCACTAAACGTATGTCCGAGGACCTCGCTCAGTACTACGCCGAAGTCGGAGTCAAGTGCCAGTATCTACACTCGGAAGTAACCACTCTCGATCGCGTCAAAATCCTGCGCGACCTACGCAAAGGCATTTACGACTGCCTGATCGGCGTTAACTTGCTTCGCGAAGGTCTCGACCTACCGGAGGTCAGCCTCGTGGCGATTCTCGACGCCGACAAAGAAGGTTTTTTGCGTTCCACCGGCTCTCTCATTCAAACCATCGGGCGCGCGGCACGTCACCTCAACGGCCGTGCCATCCTATACGCCGATGTGATGACCGATTCGATGCGCCGCGCTATCGATGAAACAAACCGCCGCCGCGACATTCAGACCGACTACAATAAACGGAACGGTATTACGCCTCAGTCCATCATCAAGCCCATCGACATGAACTTGGTACATTTGGCCGAGGCGGACTATGTCACCATACCGCTGGAAGAAGAGCAGCCGGACGAAGTGGATATGCTCAACGTAGAGCAACGCGTTAAGTATCTTGCGGAGATCGAGCAGAAGATGCGCGAAGCCGCCAAGAACTTCGAGTTCGAGAGAGCCGCGCAGCTTCGCGACCGGCTGAAAGCTTTGAGGAGCAAATTCATCGATGCCCAAGGCGCCGAAAACGGCACTGATCGGGGTGGGGCCAGTTAGCCAATCCTGGGTAGCCAAGCTGCCTGGTCTTCGCCATAACCTCGGCCCAGTTAAGTCGGCATCCCTGCGCATCGCCAGCCGCTTGGTCAATTCGATCAAGTCGGGCGTCCCGGTGGATTCTTTTGAGGCTCTGCGAAAATCCGAGATCATCCTGATCGCGGTGCCCGACGATCAGTTTCCAGCTTGGCTCCAACAGCTTCTGGAATGCGGCGTCGATTGGATCGGCACTAGCTTCATCATTTGCTCCAAGACGCTCGATAGCGCGTCGCTCGAGCCGTTGCGCGCCTGCGGCGCCTCCACCGCCTCGCTCGATGAAATGGAGGCTTACGAAGGCAAGCGCTATCTGTTTGAGGGAGAGAAGCTCGCCTTGCATCGCCTGCGGCGTCTAGTGGAAGAAGAAGGCACGGCGCGTCTTGTCCAAATTTATGCGGGCAAGCGCCAAGTTTATGAGGCAGGCCTCACTTTCGCCGCCGGGATGACCTTTCCGATGATCGCCGCGGCGGTTGACACCATGCGCGCCGCTGGCCTGCACGCCAAAGTCGCGGAGGGAGTGGTGGAGACGGCCGTGATTGGCGCCCTGCGCGCCTACCTGCGGGCGGGACGGCGCGGTTGGTCGGGTCCCATCGCTCACGCCGACCGCGACGAACTGCGCAAACAGTATCGGAGCCTCTTTGAGGTCGATCCCGGACTGGCGGAAATGTATATGAAGATTGCCCTCGACTATTTGGTCGAGGCGATGCCCGGCCCCAAGCGCCCCCCGAGAGTGACATAAAATCCAGTAGCGCTCATGATCCACCGTCGACACTTTCTCAACCTTTCCGCTCTGCCGCTTGCCGCCCAGGGCCGAGTCGTTCGCCAGGCGGGTGCGCGAGTCCGCCTCGCCCTCAACGCCTACTCTTTCAACGAGCCGCTACGCGCCGGCGCGATCACTCTACCCGGCGTTATCGAATACTGCGCTCAGCACAACATCGACGCCTTTGATGCCACAGGCTACTACTTTCCCCATTACCCATCTGTCCCCGGCGACGAATATCTCTACAACCTTAAGCGCAAAGCTTATGTGAACGGCGTAACGATCTGCGGCACCGGCGTGCGCAACGATTTCGCTGTCGCCGACGGGGCCAAGCGCCAGGCGGACCTGACCTTGGTGAGGAGTTGGATTGAGGCCGCCCGCAAACTCGGAGCATCCAGCGTTCGTGTTTTCTCGGGCCTCAAAACCCCGGACGGCCTAAGCACCGACGACGTCCTCAAATGGATGGTGCCCCACTTTCAGGAATGCGCTGAGTACGGCAAACGCCACGGCGTCGTCGTCGCTCTACAGAATCACCACGACTTCTTAAAGACAGCCGACGAGACCATCCGCCTGACGGAGGCCGTAAACTCCGAGTGGTTTGGAGTGATGCTGGACATTGGCAGCTTGCGCCAAGGCGATCCCTACGCCGAGATCGAAAAGTTGTTGCCGTACGCGGTCACTTGGCAACTGAAAGAGAATTTGTACGTGAACGGGAAAGAAGTCCCAACCGACCTTCGGCGCATCAAGGCCCTCATCGATAAGAGCGGCTACCGGGGGTTTCTGCCGATCGAGACGCTGGGCGCGGGCGACCCCAAAGTTAAGGTCGCCCGCTTCCTGGCTGAGGCCCGCGCCATCTTCGGTGCTTAACCGCTAGAAGGTGATCTTCATCCCCAACTGCGTATTGCGCGGTTCGCCAAAGCCAAGGCCAGGGGCCGAACTTCCGTTCCGCGTCTGCGAGATCTGACCGAAGCTGGCGCTGGTCAGCTTGATCGGTACGCGCTTGAAGACCGAGAAGTCAAAAGGCCCCAAACCCGGTCCGGTCATGGTGTCCCGGCCCAAGCTCCCAAAGGTGCCCGCCGCCGGCTTGGCGAAGGCCGCCGGGTTGAAATATTGGTACCCGTAAGACCATCCCCAGTCCGCCACTCACGCCACTCGCCTACGCCGCATCCAGGCTGTTGGCGTCCGCGACTCCAGATCCCGGATATTGACTTTCCCCAATCCCGGCAGCACATCGAGCAAATACTCCCGCACCGGCACTCGCAGACTACGGCAAGTCTCGATCACACTCAAAATCGCCGCCACCTTCGGCCCCGCCACCGGGCTCCCCACGTGGATCCAGTTCTTGCGACCGAGGTCTGACCCGTTTGGCAAGCAGGGCCGGTACCGGTTTCTTCCGCTCCTGATCTTTGTTATGCTCAAGGCCCGTTTGGCCCGGGGCAGTATCGCGGACGGGGCGGTTCGGGAGGCCACCGCGGCACTAGATACGGTTTCCTCTGATCCCACAAAAGGAAGAAACAAGCATGCGTCAAACCATAGCAAAGCTATCGATCTACGTCATGATCGCGGCGGGCGTAATGTCCGCAGTCGATCTCCGGCTAGGAACCTGGAAGTTCAACGCCGCCAAATCCAAGTCCACCGCAACCAACCCCGTCAAGAGTCAAATCGATGTCCGGGAGGCCACTCCCGACGGTAGAATCACCATCACCCGCAAAGGCAAACTGGCCGATGGCAAGGAGTTCAGTTACTCCTTCTCGTTCAAATACGATGGGCGGGAGTATCCGGTCAAGGGCGCTCCCTTTGACACCATCGCCATCAAGCGGATCGATGCGCTTACAACCAGTTTTGAAGCGAGTATCACGAAGGTCAAATCCAAGTATTTGATCAAGGGGCAAACCGTAGTTACACCGGACGGTCGGACGATGACTCAGACCTCCAAGGGCACTGATGAGACCGGGAAGATGGTGGAGACCACGACGGTATTTGACCGGCAGTAGATTAGGGCCGTGTTGTTGGCGCGGGGCGCGGGGGCGCGGTGTACTCGACGAGTTCCTCAACGGGTCTCTTTGCCGCCCAGGCGATCCCGCGCAGTAACATCCGCTGGATCTGGTAGTTGGAGAAATTGGCGTAGGTGTGCCCCTGCATCCAGACAAAGGCGCGGGCGGTCTGGCTGTTTGCCACGGGGTGCTCATAGGTCCAAATTTGCGGGATATTTTCGCCTTTGTGATCGCCGGCGCTGCGCGTTGGGGCGATTTCGGCGGTTGCCAGCACGTGGATTCCCGGGGCGGGCGCCCAGGTCATGCTGAAGAAGGCTTCGTCCAGCAGCGTTAGCGCCGTCATGTCTTTCATGATCGGATTTGTCTTGTCGACAATCGTATAAGGGACGGGGGCTTCGAGAGAGTAGTTGACCTCGCCGTGCTTCTTTGCGCCGCCCACGAGCTTGGAGAAGTAAGCGGGATCGGGACCGCAGAGAGCGTCGTGTAGGCTGACGAGGCCGCCGCCGCGTTGGACGTAGGCTTCGAGCGCGGTTTTGTCCGAGTCTGTAAGAAAGCCCACATCGCCCTTGTAAACCACCACGACGTCGGTTTTGGACAAATCCTCCGCCGAGGGCGGGCGCAGGGCACCGGTGACAAAGGCTCCGCGCTGGGTGAGCAATTTGCTCCAGTCGGCCAGGAACTGCGGGTAATCGTGCTGCCCGGCCTCGTGTGTTTTCAGCCCCGTCCAGAGGAAGACGCGGACGCCGTTTGGGTTCTGACCGGGGATACGCGGGGCACCGGGGACTTGGGCGTTGAGGGCGGCGA
This sequence comes from Bryobacter sp., assembly GCA_025356215.1. Taxonomy (GTDB): domain Bacteria; phylum Acidobacteriota; class Terriglobia; order Bryobacterales; family Bryobacteraceae; genus Bryobacter. The sequence continues at coordinate 9,556 of JANXUM010000084.1, forward strand.
TGCTGAGAAGCATGAGGGGCACCGCGGCGCGTAAATTGCTGAGCGTCACGTTCGCTATCTTATTCGAATTCTCAAGCGCCGGTGCCGATGGAGAAGAGCGGATGGCCCAGGACGTCTGCGCGGGGCGTGATGCCGAGCCCTGGCGCGGTGGACGCCGCGAGGCGACCGTGCTTTCGCTGGGGGGCACCTTCGGCGATGCTGACCGTGACGTAGCTGTTGAAGTCGGTTGCGGTGAAGAGGAATTCCGGCGCGGTGCTGTGGGCGAGATGCGCGATGGCGGCTGTGACGATATCGCCGCCCCAGGTGTCTTCGATCGTCATGGCAATGCCGAGTGAGACGCAGAGATCGCGAATCTGTCGCGCCTTGGTGAGGCCGCCGACTTTGGAGATCTTCAGATTGATGACGTCCATGGCCTGATCGGCGGCTCCCCGCAGAACGGCACCAAGGTCGTCGATGACTTCGTCGAGAACAAAGGGCCGATCGGTGTGGCGGCGAACGGCGAGGCACTCTTCGTAGGAGAGACAGGGCTGTTCGATGTAGACGTCTACGTTGCGCACGGCGTGGGCGACGCGGACGGCTTCGTGCTGACGCCAGCCGGTGTTGGCGTCGGCGATCAGGACGTCGCCGCGATTGAGTTTTGCGGCGACGGCGTGGATACGGTCGATGTCGGTATCGGGATCGCCGCCGACCTTGAGCTGGAACTTGGTGTAGCCCTCGGCGCGGTAGACGGCGACGCGCTCGGCCATGTTGGCGGGACTGTCTTGAGAGATGGCGCGGTAGAGAGCGAAGTCCTGGCCATTGCGGCCGCCGAGTAAGTTGACGACGGGCTGGCCGGTGACTTTGCCGAGGATGTCCCAGCAGGCCATATCGATGGCGGATTTTACGTAGGGGTGGGCGCGCATGAGTTGGTCCATCAAGCGGTTGAGATTGCCGAGGGCGGTGGGATCGGCACCCAGCAGGCCGGGGGCGAGTTCGGCGATGCCGGTGCGCGCGCCGTTGGCGTATGCGGCCAGGTATGCAGAGCCGAGCGGACAGATTTCGCCATAGCCGGTGATGCCCGCGTCGGTTTCGACGGCGACTACGGTCGAGTCAAAGACACTGACGGCGTTGCCGCCCGACCACTTGTAGCTGCCTTCGTGCAGAGGGAGTTCGACGCGGAAGACGCTGATCTTGGTTATCTTCATGCTGATTGGTTTTCCGATGATAGCGCCGAGCGAAGCATCGTGATGGCCGCGTAGAGGATGACCGCCATCACCAGCCAGCGCAGCGTGTCGAGCGGGAGTGACTTTACAAGATAGGCGGCCACGGGCACGCCCAGGAGGCCGCCGAGGGTTAGGCCGGCGGCGACTCTTGGTGAGTAAGCGCCAGCTTTGATAAAGCGGTAGCTTGCCGCTGGCATGAGGAAGGCACCGGAGCCCATCATGATCGGAAAGGCGGCGGTGGGATTCATGCCGAGCAGGCTGACCAGCGTCATACAGGGCGCATAGAAGCCAATGCCGAGGGTGCTGATGGCGCCGAAGAGTCCGTTGAGCGCGACGGCGGTGACCAGGGCGACGCCGGTGAGGCCGAGGGCGTCGCCACCGGCGGGGAAGAGGTTGAGGAGGCGCATCAGCATTGCGACCAACGCCACCAGCAGCGCCGCGCTTACGCCGAGTTGTACCTGGCGCTTGGGCAGGCGGGCGACCCAGCCGGCGCCGAACCAGGCACCTACGACGGCGCCGCCCATCATGGAGATGAGTGTTGTCGAATCCACGCGGATGACGGTCATGAAGATGATGGCTTGCAGGATCACGGGCAGGGTGTGGCCGACGTTGAGCGTGCCGGGGATGAGTTCGTCCGGCACCATGCGGGCGAACTTGAAGATGGCGGTGGTGGGGGCGAAGGAACCGATGCCGAGGGTGTCGAAGAAGTTGGTTACAAAGCCGGTAACCAACTCGGGGAGGCGGGGGGCGAGCGAAGGATCATCCTCTAAATCTTTCATGCGAACTCCTCCGGATCATATCCCGATATTCATCAGATGTATGACCAATTTTCGGCGGTAGGCGCTCTTTCCGCTATCGCCTTGCCCGTCGGGACAACCGCGGAAATGGAGATTGATTCCAGGCGCGAGGTTGTAGGCGGTGCTTCAGGCGTTGCGCCGCACGGTAACCACCGTGATGTCGTCGTTCTGGCCCCAGGCCTTGGCCGCGTCGGCGATCTCTTGCGCGGGCTGCGCGCTCATCGCCCGCGTCCGCTCAAAGCCGAATAACTCGCCTGTCGCTGAAGCCGCCTCTACCACGCCGTCGGACACCAGCGTCAGCACGGCGGGCATCGCCAGATGCGCTTCTGTGTACTCCGCGCCTGCCACAATGCCGAGTGGCAAGCCGGATTCGCCCTCGTACTCGACACCATCGAGATACGGCGCGGGATGGCCGGCATTGGCCACCACCATCTCGCCACCGATGAGTTTCACGCAGACGCAGGTCACAAAGCCGCCGCCGGCCTGTCCCACCAGCACCCGGTTTAGGTCCGTCAAAATCGCCGCTGGAGAAGACTCGCGGCTCTGGCGCAGCGCGCCCACGGCAACCGAGACCAGCATCGCCGCCTTGAGGCCTTAGCCGCTCACGTCGCCAACCGCTACGATGCGCGAGCCGTCCTCCCGTTCGAGAACCTGGTAGAAATCGCCGCCCACTTCCGATGCCGGCAAATAAACCGCATCCACTCCAGAGATTGCACCCGATGGCAACAGCAGCGACTGCACCTCCGCCGCCGCAGCCACTTCGTATTTCAAGCGCTCCTGCTCGGCTTCGGTGGCGGCCGAACGTTGGTGCAGGATGACGCCCATCGCATAAAGAAGCAAGAGAATCGGCGAGCGAAGAGCAACGGTCCAAAGCGCGCCGCCGACGGGGACCGCACCGCCGGTCGCTGCGAGCATCGCGGCATTTGTGGAAAAGTTAGCCACCAGATAAGCGATCAGGACGACATGCATGCCTGCGAAACCAGTTTGACGCTGGACGCTTCGCCAGCCTTGTTCAAAGTAGACGACGGCAGCCAGGGGGGTCAACATGAGCGTCAGCGCCACTGCCCAGATGGGCGCGGAGTGCAACTCCGGCCACTGTGACAGCACGAGAATCGCGCTGGCCGCCGTCGCAATCCAGGTGATCCGAGTCGGCTTGGTCTTGAAAAGAGCGCAGAGAAAGACTAGCCAGAGGCCAAAGAAGGCGAGATTCGTCACAACAACTGCCGCCGTGCCTGTATACCGAGTCAACCCGAAGGCATCCGGTATGAATTGAATGATCCGGGTCCCCATGACGGCCCACATCAGTAGACCGCACCACAAGAACTCCGCGTGGCGGCGCCGCCAGAGGGGCAGCAACATCAAAAACAAGCCCCCGAAGCCTAATCCGGCGATTAACGCGCGGGCGTAGCTTGACGCGCGGATCGTGTCATAGTTCCAAGTGGCGATTTTACCCGCCATCGCTTCTCGCGATCCGATCCAGGATGAGCTCGAATCAGCCGAACCGCTTTGAGCGCCAGCCCAAAGCTTTGCGTCATAAGAGCGGATGGCCAACACCAGCTTCGCTTGCCCCGGCGGCAACGCAAAGCTGGCGGGCGTTGCGTAGTGTTGCCCGGCGGCAGTCCCCAGTTCACCGCCGAAGGAGCCGATCTTGGTTCCGTTGGCGAAGATTTCGTAAGCCGGGAACAGCGGGCCGATCAGGACCTGCAAGTTGCGGTCCGCCGGAATGCTCAGATGAATGCGATGCCAAGTGTAGCCCAGGGCACCGGGGGCGGCCGGACGCGGCATGACGATGGAGGCCCAAGAGGAGTCGTCCAGCGCCGGATCGGCCCAGCGAAGGTCGTCGCCGGTCTTTTGCTTCCAAACGCCGCCCAGCGCGGTGGACTCGTCGCCCTGACCGACCACGATGGTCTGTCCGCCGAGGGAGGCGGCCAATACGGCTATCCAGAGATACTTCATGAAGGTTTTTTCCCCACGGTGACAACGGTGATGTCGTCGTTCTGGCCCCAGGCATTGGCGGCTCCGCGGTGCCAAGTGAGGGTACTCATCATTTTGATAGCGTTGCTTGATATAGTCAAACTAATATGCCATCCATATTGATCCAGGTCGATGAGTCGCTCTTGCGGTCGTTGGATAAGGTTGCGCCCGCAGCCAAGCGGCAGCGAGCGGAGTTCATCCGACAAGCCGTGCGAGAGGCCGTCCGCAAGCTCGAATACGAGCAGATCCGCGAGGCGTACCGCCTCCAACCGGACTCGGCTGAAGACGCCGATGACTGGTCGAATGCCGACGAGTGGAAGTCATGAGGCAGTATCAAATCTGGTGGGCTGACTTGCCCAAGCCTGCGGGACGGCGCCCGGTCTTGCTGCTGAGCCGCGACGACGCCTACGGCGTCTTGAACAAATTCGTCGCCGCGGAAATCACCGCTACCATCCGCAACATTCCGATCGAAGTGCCGCTCGGCCCCACTGAGGGCATGCCAAAGCCGTGCGTGGTGAACTGCGACAACCTGCGAACGATTTCGAAGGCCGATTTGGCGACGCAGATCTCGAAAATCCCAGACCATCGAGTGATCGAGGTGAAGCGTGCCATTGGCTACGCGCTCGGTTGGGAGGAGTTGATCGAAGCCGACCGATAGTTTGCTCATCATGCCCTGCGTACCGTTACTACCGTGATGTCGTCGTTCTGGCCCCAGGCCTTGGCCGCATCGGCGATCTCTTGCGCGGGCTGCGTACTAATCACCCGTGTCCGGTCAAAGCCGAACAACTCGCGCTGTGCGTTCTCGGCCTCCACCACGCCATCCGAGACCAAAGTCAACTGCCCGCCTGGAGCCAAAATCGAGGCACTTTCCTCATAGCTGGCGGCGGGCATCAGGCCTAGTGGCAGACCCGGCGAAGTGGACAGTTCCGCCCCGCCAACATAAGGCGCGGGGTGACCGGCGTT
>JANXUM010000085.1 GCA_025356215.1 Bryobacter sp.
TGTGGAAGGCGCGCGATACGCGGCTCAACCGCACCGTGGCCATCAAGACCAGCCACACCCACCTCAACGAGCGTTTTGAGCGCGAAGCCACCGCCATTGCGGCGCTAAACCATCCGCACATCTGCTCGCTCTACGACATCGGCCCGGATTATCTGGTGATGGAGTTCATCGAAGGGAAACCTCTTGCCGGCCCGCTGGGGCTCGAAGATGCGCTCCTGCTCGCCGGGCAAATCCTCGATGCGCTCGACGCCGCCCACCGCAAGGGCGTCACCCATCGCGATCTCAAGCCAGCCAATATCCTGGTCAGTAAGGGCGAAGTCAAGATACTCGACTTCGGGCTCGCAAAAATCGATGGCCCTACCCTACCCGCCGGTACGTCACAAGCCGTAACCGAGACCACGCCCTTGACGCGCGAAGGCACCGTCATGGGCACGCTGCCGTACATGGCACCAGAGCAGATCGAGGGAAAGCCAGCCGACGCACGCACCGACATTTTCGCCTTCGGCGTCGTGCTCCACGAATTGATCGCCGGCAGGCGCCCGTTTACCGGCGCAAGCCAGGCCAGGCTGATCGCGTCGATTCTCAAAGAACCGCCGCCTTCTCTGCGTGACTTTCAGCCCGCTACGCCACCCGCTCTCCAACGGGTCATTGAGACTTGCCTCGAAAAAGATCCCGACAAGCGCTGGCAATCGGCTCGCGAGATCAAGCACGCACTGGAGTGGATCGCGGCGGAATCGCCGCCCCCGGCCATCCCGGCCGGGCCGGTCAAACCATGGCAGGCGTTGGCCGCGCTCTTCGCTCTGGTCGCTCTGGGTCTCGCCATCTGGATGCTTTGGTTCAATCCCCAGACTTCCCCCTCCATGACCCAGTTCCAGGCGCTGCTGCCCGAAAACCTAACCTTTAAGTACTCCATGTCGCTATCCCCGGACGGTCGCAAACTGGTTGTCGCTGGAGCGGAAAAGAGCGGACTCTGGATCCGCGACTTCAGTTCACTCGAATGGCGGAGCCTGCCCGGAACAGAAGGCGCCAACAACGTATTTTGGTCTCCTGACAGCCGGTTTGTGGCCTTCGGCACGGACGATGAGCTCAAGAAGATTGACACTGCCGGGGGCCCGCCGCAGACTTTGTGCGCAGTCCACGGAATCACCATCGGACCTGGCGACTGGAGCCGGGACGGCGTCATCATCTTCGGTAGCAGCGGCATCAACGCGGGAGGCCCCGTGTGGAAAGTTCCCCAAACGGGCGGCACCGCCACGGCGATTACAGCCGTTGACCCGGCAAAAGGAGAGTTGTTTCACTGGGTGCCAACTTTCCTTCCGGACGGCAAGCACTTCGTCTATGTCCGCTCCGGAGTGCCACAAGTGCGGGGGATCTATGCCGCTTCTATCGATGCCAAGCCGGAAGACCAGCCGAAGGAGCTCATCCTGAATACTTTGGCTACGGCGTCCTATGCCGACGGTCACCTTTTTTTCATCAACCAGAACACGCTGATGGCACAAGCGTTCGATGCCGAAAAGCTAAAGTTGAGCGGAGAACCGGCGCCCATGGTGGAGGGCGTCGAGGCCTCGTGGTTTAATTTGGGAGTTTTCTCGGTTACCCACAGCGGGGTTCTCGCCTATCGTAGCGGTGCTCGCAGCGTCAACCGCCAGCTCACTTGGTTCGACCGGCAGGGAAACATCCTTGGCACTGTCGGACAGCCAGGCACAGACACTTCGGTCCGCCTGTCGCTGGACGGAAAGCGCGGCGTCGTCAACGACGTGTCCTCCAAGACGTCGGGTCTCTGGAACGTGGCGGGCAATCTCTGGACACTTGACTTCGCCGGCGGTCAACGAAAGCCTTTGACATTTCTTCGCGGCAACCTCTCATACGGAATGTGGTCTCCGGACGGCGGCCGGATCGCTTTTGCGAGCGGTAAGGGTTTGGACACAATCTACGAGAAGCCGTCTTCCGGAGCGGGGGAGGAAACGGAGCTTTTGAAAGAGCCCGGTGTCGCCCACGAGCCGACCGATTGGTCGCCGGACGGACGCTTCGTGCTG
>JANXUM010000104.1 GCA_025356215.1 Bryobacter sp.
CAGCATTTTCAGTCAGCTTCTGGGGTTGGTGCCGCGCCGACTTTTCGATACCGCCGTAGCCCGGCATGGCGGCATGCGGCACGCTCGAGGTTTCGCCTGTTGGGATCAGTTTGTGGCCATGATGTTTTGCCAATTGGGACAGGCGCACAGCTTGCGCGAGATACGGGAGGGGCTGCAATCCTGCGAAGGCCCCTTCGACAACGAAATCCAGGTGGACAAGTACACTTTTGCCACCGGCCACCCCAGCTTCGTGATGTCAAATAGCTTTGCCAACCAGACTCACGTCCTGATCGACCGCTGGAAGAAGAAAGACGCATACTAGGCGGGTGTTTAGATTCTGCCCAAGCAACAGGCCGATTCCATCGGTGTATCTGTGGATAGTCCGTACAAGCCGGATCACTGCCCGTACTCAGTAAAGCGAATCAGTACAAAGCAACGAAGGGGCCCCCAAGATTAGGGGGCCTTTCCGCTTTTTTTGTTCGAGAATACAGATATAGCCATAATGTCAGGGCCAACTGAACTGGATTCACAGATCACCGTGTTGCTGCAGCGCTGGGGCAAGGGAGACCGTGAAGCGCTGGAGGAACTGCTGCCGATGGTCTATCAGGATTTACGGCGGCTGGCGCGGAGGCAGATGAAGTCACTTCCGCCAGGGAGTACGTTTCAGGCCACGGGTCTGGTGCATGAGGTATATTTGCGGCTGTTGAATTCCAACGGCGTGGAGTGGCAGGGCCGGGGCCACTTTTTTGCTATCGCCTCGAAGCTGGCCCGCCAGGTAGCCGTGGATAGCGCGCGGGCAAGACAAAGGCTGAAGCGCGGTGGGGGTTGGACGCGGGTGATGGTGGATTGTGCGGAGGCGGCGAGCCCCGTACCGGGGGTCGATTTGATTGCGGTGGATCAGGCGCTCACGCGGTTGCATCAACTGGATGAGCGCAAGGCGCACGTGGTGGAGATGCGATTCTTTGGGGGCCTCGAGAACCAGGAAATTGCGGAAGTGTTGCAGGTCTCGGTGGATACCGTCAAGCGGGACTGGATCTTCGCAAAGTTGTGGATGGCACGGCAGATGGGTGTGGAGGCAGGGGCATGACGCCGGAACGGCTGGCGGAGGTCGAGCGGATTTGCCACGAGGCTTTGTTTTTGCCGGTGCAAGAACGGGCAGCCTTTGTGGGTGGGGCGACGGGCGATGAGGCTGTGCGTCGGGACGTGCTGGCGCTGCTTGAGGCAGAGCAAGCGGGAGAAGAGCTATTCGAGGGGGCGGGCTGCCATGACGTGGGGACCGCGGGGCCTTATGCGGTTGTCGGGCTTTTGGGCGAGGGCGGGATGGGTGTGGTGTATCGGGCGCGGCAAACCCAGCCGGTCGAGCGGGATGTCGCTTTGAAAGTGCTGCATCCGGGGATGGCGTCGGGATCTTGGCAGGCACGGTTCCAGGTGGAGCAGCAGGCGCTGGCGCGGATGGATCATCCAAATATTGCGCGAGTGTTGGATTTTGGTGAAACCTCGCGCGGCCTGCCGTACATGGCCATGGAACTGGTGGAGGGCGTGCCGATTACGCGCTATTGCGAGGAGCGCATACTATCCGTGCGGCAGCGGCTTGAACTCATGGTGCCCGTTTGTCAGGCGATTCATCATGCGCACCAGAAAGGTGTGATTCATCGGGATATCAAGCCGTCCAATGTGCTCGTGGCCGTATACGACGGTGTGCCGGCGCCGAAGGTGATTGACTTCGGGATTGCGAAAGCGATTGAACCGGATCTTTCGGGGAGGGAGGGGCAAACGAGCCCGGGCATGATGATCGGGACGTTTGACTATATGAGCCCGGAGCAGGCGGGCTGGAATGCGAAGGGTGTGGATGTGCGCGCGGATGTGTACTCGCTGGGAGCCTTGTTTTACGAGTTGATGGCGGGGGTGCCGCCGATTGAGGGGTTGTCGCAAGGGGAGTCGAATCTGGTCACGGTGATGGAGCGGATTCAGTATGAGGTCCCTCGGGTGCCCAGTGAACGGGTTCGCAATGGGTTGCTCCCTCGCGAGTGCGACTGGATTGCGATGAAGGCGCTTGAGAAGGACCGGGAGCGGCGTTATGAGTCCGCAGCGGCAATGGCGCGGGATCTGGAACGGTGGATTGCCGGACAGCCGGTGGATGCCGGGCCGCCCTCGACGATTTATCGGGTGTCGAAGTTTGCAATGCGGTATCGGGCCTGGGTCGCGGCCGGTATAGCGTTTGTGGCCGTGTTGCTGGGCGGGACGGTGACAAGTTCGCTGCAGGCAATCCGAGCGGATGAGGCGGAGAAGCGCGCGATTGTGGAGCGGGATCGAGCGCGGGGAGCAGAGCAGGTCGCAAGGCAGGAACGGGATCGGGCCGTGGCGGCTGAGGGGGAAATGCGGCGGAGCCGCGCACTGACGGTGGCCGAGAAAGCGCGGGCTGACAAGCAGGCTGCAACGGCAAAGGCTGTGGCGAGCTTCTTACAGGATGATCTGCTCGCGCAGGCCGGGCCAACGGCGCAGGCAACACCAGGGGCGGCACCGAACCCGAATATCACCGTGAGAGCCCTGCTGGATCGGGCCGGGGACCGGTTGAAGACTAAGTTTCAGAAGCAGCCGGAGGTACGGGCCACGCTGGAACAAACGATAGCGAATGCCTACAGCGATCTGGGACAGTTTGCCAAAGTGCGGGAGCATGCGCTGGAGGCGGTGGCGCTGCGGACGAAGCATCTGGGGGCGACGGACCCGTTAACCCTGGCCCCGATGGATCTATTGGCGAATGCCTATCGCGCTGAGGGCAAGCTGAGCGAGGCCGAGAGGATTCTCAAGGATCTGATGATTCGGCGTCGAAAGCTGTTCGGAGAGTCGGACCCGACGACGTTGAAGTCCATGCATAACCTGGCGATGGTTTACAACTCGCAGGGGAAAGCGAAAGACGCGGTTGCGTTGTATGAGCAGGTGTTGCCGTTGCGGAGAAAGGTGCTGGGTGCAGACCATTCAGACACGCTCCGCACGGCGAACAATCTGGCTTATGCATATAACTTTGTCGGGAAGCCGGACGCGGCGATTTCGCTGCACCAAGACACCCTCGAGCGGCTGCGCCGGACGAAGGGTAACGAGTATCCGGATACGCTCGTGTCGATGAGCAATTTGGCTACCGCATATGAGCAGGTTGGGCGGTTTGCCGATGCGCGCGCGATCCTCGATCCCACGCTTGCGAAACAACGGAAGTTGCTTGGAGATACCCACCCAAGTGTTATGTCAACCGTGATGAACCTGACGCGGGTGATGGTTTCGCAATCGGATGCCAAGGCGGCGGTGGAATTGACGCGAGGCGTTGTGGACAAGGCGGTGGCCGCCGGGCAGGAGAGGCATCCGGTGGTTTTGACCCTGACAAACAATCTTGGGATGGCCTACAATGCGGCGGGTCAACTGGAAGAGGCCGAGCGGGTGCTGAGGCGGACGGCGACGGTGTCGCGCGAGGTGCTGGGGCCGGATCATCCGGACACCATACGGCTTGAGTTGACGCTAGCCACCACATTCCGGAAGGCGAAGAAGTTTGCCGAGGGTGAGGCACTCCTGCAGCGAGTGATTGCGGAGCGATCGAAGACCCTGGGGCCGGAGCATGGAGCGACACTGCAGGTGATGGCACGCTTGGTAGAACTCTATCTGGATGCGGGACGTTTTGCCGAGGCCGCCGAGATGTCCAAACGGGTGTGGGAGCTTCGTCAGCGTGTCTCCGGAGAAGCGGATGGGGCGACGGTCGATGCGCTTGTGCAGCGGGTAAGAGCGGCCACGGGTATGGGTGAATTTCAAACGACGGTTGAGTTGTTGGGACGCGGTCTTGGGATGGTGGACAACATGGCACCCAGAGCGCGAACCGCCCTGGCTGAGGCGGCTGTCCAGGCTACTGAGGCCCTGACGCGAGCCGGACAGACGGATCTAGCTGCCGGAATACAAAGGCAAACGTCGGGATTGAAATAACTTTTTTGGCAGGATGCACCTCGCTGGAACCATTTAGCGAATACCCAAGCAGACGTTGTTCTGAAAAGAGGTATTTGTGTCCAGGGAAAGCCCATCCAATTCTGCTTTTGCCCGCCTTCGGCGGAGCTTATGGTTTCAGCCGCTAGCGATTCTGTTGGCGGTTTTACTGCTCCCGGTATTGCCAAAAGATACGGCGGTGCCGCATCCATTTGCCGCCTCGGCGCAGACTTCGGGCGGAGGGTTGTGCACCAACTCTTTTGGCGTGCGGATCATTCAGACCTGCAATCTCGGGTTTGGCTTTTACCCGTATCAGCGGAATCTCGACCAACTCGAATCCGACGCGGTACAGACGTACCTGACCACACACAACCTGCCGTCGACCGACGCCAGTCTCGTGTATACGTATGGCCGGGCTGATTTACGCAACGAGATTCGCGGCAACATCATGGCGAGCCTTACTGGCATTATTCTCAAGCCGTCGGGAAGGACGCCACAAGAACAGGCTGTATATAACTGGGTTCGCGATCTGATACAGCAGAGCGAGATCGACTACTACACGAATTCGATTGCCGAGTTCAACAAATGGAAAGGAAACCCCTGCAACTACAGGCTCGACCCGGACGTGGCAAGAGCATATGGATTAAGCTACAACGGGTTGCAGGCTTGCCTGCCTCAATCGCAGGTCGCGTTTGGCGCGCCACTCGTGCCGGTGGCCAGCTACTTCAAAGCGGTCGGGTTGAAGACCTCCTACGGTAAGTCCGCCGTTACGTACCCGGACTTTCCAGCGGTGATCGTTAACACCGCAACAAACAGCTCGGTCGCGATCGGTGCCAGTGCCGGAGCGGCGGCTGGGTCTGGCTTGATCGCGGGCGGCGTGGCCGCGGCAGTGAGCCTTGCCGCGTCGGCGGCAGCGGTCGTAGACGTCAGTTTGGTCGGTTCTGTTGTTGGCATCGGCACCGCGGTTGCCGCAGCGGCGGCTGTCACGACCGTTGTTTTCATTTGCGTCCTGGTCGGTGTGATCGCCGCGATCTCGATTAGCGACAACACCAATCAGCTAAATGAGCTGAACGCAATGAACGGACAACTCACCAGGGCAAGAAACACGCCACCCGTGCTTGAGGATTTCGCTAGAGACGCATCTGGCCTTGGTATGTACAAATTGATCGCCTCGGTGACGGCATTGTCAATGCCAAATCCGTCGAGCACGCGAGCCTTGCCGCCGCGCAACATGACCGACCCAAGTTTCTCGATCACGCCGCGGAACAGTGCGGCTAGTAGCGTGCAACTGAACCTGAATTATACGGACTGGGGTGGAAACGATTGGGCAGCGACCACAACCTCAGGCTGGCTCAATCAAACGGTGTTGAGCACTTCGGCGTGCCGGTTGAGTAACACGTGCACGCAGAGCGACGCCTTTAACGCCACTCTGTCCTTTGTGGATTGGGCAGGAAACAACATGGTGGCTTATCGGTATGGAAGCCGCTTTATGATTCTCAAAAGGAGCCCGGTGGCCACAGACAAGCCTTGCCTGGCTGATTCCAGCACGGGTGTGACGCCGGCCACCGACTTTAGCAAGTGTTCGAGCTACATCACGTCTTCCTTGCAATATCAATATCGCGGGGCGCAATTTAGTGCTGTAATGACGAGTGCGCCGGTGTTCACCAGCGGCAACAGCTTTGATGCGACCTGGGATGGAGCGGCACAGAGTTTCACCGTGTCGGCGGCTGGGATTCCGACTCCGAACATTACGCTCGAACCGTCGAGCCCGGCGTTGCCAAGTGGAGTCACGCTCACCACAAGCGCAGATTTGGGGCAGCCGGGCCAAGCCCGCATCAGTTGGGCCGGTGGCAAGCCGAGCGCGCCAGGGGCCTATCCGCTGGTTCTACGAGCCACGGCAGGGGCCAATAGCGTGACGCAGAATGTGTCGCTCAACATCTATGCCGACCTTAGAATCACCTCCACAGACTTTGCCTTTGCCACTTATGGACAGCCTTTTTCAAAGCGCATCACGGCGACGGGTAAACCACCCTTGAAGCTGACAATGAGCTCCAGTCTACTTCTGAGTGGAATCACTTTTACCGACAACAGAGACGGCACGGCAGATTTGGCGGGAACTACCTACGATTCTCCTGGAACCGTAAACCTGTCATTTTGTTCCGGATCGCCGCAAGTTTGTACAGGCATCACCGTGGAAGGGCCTCAGGGAAAGGCAACACAGACCTTTACGACGCAGGTTGCGTTCGTGCCCAAGCCTTCGCTGCGGGAATCGTCAGCAATCTTCACCGCGGGCCAAATGAATGAAGTTCGAGTTGGATCGTTTGGCGGAACGGTGCCGACCAAGTTCATCTCCGACATCAGCCCAAGCCTTTCCTGGCTGACGGTTTTGGACAACCAGGATGGTACGGCTACTGTGCGAGGAACTCCGCCGCTGAATGCAAACGCGGCAAATCAGATCTTTCTTGACGCGTTTCCCGGTGTGGGGCCGATCCTATATTATCCAGCTCCGAACTTCACGGTCAATGTACAACTGATTCCGCTGTTTACAAGTTCGACGGCGGCCACTTTTACGGCTGGGCAGCTCGGGACGTTTACGATCGGGACGAATCAGAATGCGGGAGCGATCTCTTATGCGGGTGTGCTGCCGCCAGGTTTGCAGTTTTTCGATAATGGCAATGGCACTGCAACGATCAGTGGTACGCCCCTACCGAACTCGGCCGGAGTGGTGAGTCTCAACTTAAGCATCACTGCATCAGGCGGAACGGGCGGGCAAACGCTGAATCTTTCGGTGTTTGAAGCGCCCACGTTCAAAACAGCGGCCGCAGCAAACTTCTACGTGGGCATGCAGAATTCATACACGGTTCAAGTTTCGGGTTTCCCGTTCTTTGCCAGCTCCAATCCGGTTCGGCCTGGTATGAATTTCACGGTGCAGGGGTTGCCCGCAAGCCTAACGGCTTCGAATCTGACCGCAGATGGACAACTTTCCCGAACCTTGCAGATCACAGGCAACCCGTCGACGGCCGATATCGGGATTCGTTCCGTGACTATTACGGCGTCCAATAGTATTGGCTCACCTGCCACGCAGTTCTTTACGCTGCGCATAGCCGCCTCTGAAGGAGACGTGAATTCGGATGGAGTCGCGGATTGTCTCGACTTCAATATCGTGCGCGGACTGCAAGGTACTTCGCTTGGACAACCCCGCTATGACGCAAAAGCGGATGTGAACAACGACAGCGTGATCAACATACTCGATCTGTCGATCATCTCAAGGCGCCTTCAGACGGGAACGGTTTGCCGCTAAGGAAATTTTATGAAACAGTATTTTTTGTTGTTCTGGCTCCTCATCGCGCAGCCACTCGGGGCGTCAACGATTTCGTTGACACCCAACATGAGCAATGTCGCCGTGGGGGCCGACGCCCAACTGGATGTCCGCGTGGATGCGGATGTGGCTGACCTGTACTCTTATCAGTTCAGCTTTTCCTTTGATGTAACAATGCTGCGGGCCAATAGCGTCACGGAAGGAACCTTGTTTTCGAACACTGGGATTTCTTTCTTTTTAGCCCCAACAATCGACAATACACTTGGGACGATTACGTTGGTTAGCAACCTGCTGTTCACTGCCGTCAATGGCGTGAACGGCCCGGGCAGCCTGGCCGTATTGAATTTCACTGTATTGACTTTTGGTACTTCAACGGTCAGCTTCGCTCCAGACGGCGATCTGCAGCTTTATGACTCAAATTTGAACAGCATAGAGTTGACTTCTTCAAATGCCCAGATAACGGGAATCGCGAGCAGCGCGGGCGAGGTGCCTGAGCCTGGATCAGCCTGGCTGTTGGCTGCACCCGTGTTGCTGATGCCTCTGAGAAAAAGACTTACTTTTTTGCAGGGGCGCTAACCCCAATACTGTTCATTTAACAGGTTCTGATCCGTATTAGCGGCGCGATCCGCTGCGTTGGCTGCCGCGTTCGAGGGCGCAACGAGTAATTGCTCATTTTTCTCTTCACTCCTCGCGGGTTGATCCTATTACGGCTCGACACGCACCGTTCCTGTAGGATTTCTACAAGGACTGCCTCTTGCAGGTTTTTTGTCTTCCGAGGGGGGAATAGCGGCGAAGCGGGCCATGCGGCGTTGGACAACGCGGACCGAATGAAGGAAGGACAGCCGGTCGGGATCCTCCTCGGCTTCAAGCGCCGCTTCATGCATCAACCCACGCACCGCGAAATGTGCCATCAACAGACCGTAGAACTCTTGCTTGACCAGTTCGGGCGTCTTGCTCCGCAGCACGATCTGCGCCCCGCGCAGATGGGTTTTGAGTTCATCGAGTGCGGTCTCGATCTCCCAGCGTTGGTGATACAAGGCCGCTAATTCTTCAGCCGGAGCGCGCGTGTGATCGAGGACGGTGGTGATCAGGCGATAAACCGGATCGGCACCAGGCAGATTGCCCAAACGATAATCCTAAATTCGGCATTTGACAGCCACCAGCGCCCCCTTCTGCGGTTCTGCCTGAAACACAAACCTTCCAAAGTCCTCGAATATTTTACGTAGCATCCCGGCCCTCCCATCGCCGCCGCCCGGAGGGTGTGGCGAAATCCGGGCTAAGCTAAAGAATCTCCATGGCGGACACTCTTGCTTACTATTCAAGCTCCGCCGTGGCATATTTTGAGTCGACCGTAGCCCTTGACATGTCGGAGCTGTATGGTCAATTTCTCGAAAAAATCCCAGCCAGAGGGCTCATTCTCGACCTTGGATGCGGCTCGGGTCGGGATACAAAGCATTTCCTTTCACTCGGCTTTCGTGTCCACTCCATTGATGCCTGTCGCGAACTTGCTGCCTTGGCCGAGGTGCATACGAATCAGCCCATCGACGTCGCCGATTTCCGAGAAGTTGAATATGAAGCCAAATATGACGGTATCTGGGCTTGCGGAAGCCTCCTTCACGTCGCGGCAGACGAACTGCCGACTCTCCTTGGGCAACTTTGGCGCGCAATCAAGCCGGGCGGCGTTTTCTATCTGAGCTTTCAGTGCGGCCCGGGCGAAGGTGTCAGCGAACGATCATACCAAGGCCGCCACTACACGGACGTAGATGAGCCGGCCATCCGAAACTGGCTACAGAGCCTACCGGCTGTTGATCGCATAAACACTTGGCAAACGCGGGACGTCCGCCCCGAATGTTCGATCATATGGACAAATGTACTTGCCGCGCGGCAGGTCCTGCCGGTCGATAAATTGGTCCCCGGCGGGGCGAATCCTTTTCTGCCCCACCTCTGCTCCGCCATCGCTCGCGCGAAAGAAATTGACGTGGCTGTGTCGTTTACCAAGATCACCGGCCTTCGATTGCTGGTGCCCGATCTCGAGCTTGCCCTGCAGCGGCATGATCCCGCCCGCATCCGGATCCTGACCAGCGACTACCTGGATGTCACCGACCCGGAAGCACTTCGACTTCTAATGCTCTTAGTCCAGCAGGGCGCCCAGGTCAAAATATTTCACTCCGCAGGGACCGGCTTCCACCTTAAGGCTTGGCTCTTCATTGATGCGGCCGACAAAGGCCACGCATTTATCGGGTCCAGCAACATAACGCGCCAAGCGCTAGAAGACGGAATCGAGTGGAACTATCGAATTGATTACCCACCAGATCCAGGCTTCCTTGAGGCTCGCAACCGATTCGAAGAACTGTTCGTACACCCAAAATCACTGCCTCTCAGTCACGATTGGATCCACAGTTACGAGCTGCGACGCGTCAAAACACAATTGCCCATCGCTCCCGGCTCCACAGAGCGCGAGTTCCCTCCAATGCCAACTGAAGTGCAGATACAGGCACTAGCCGCACTCCACGAAACTCGAAAGGAGGGATTTAGCCGGGGCCTCGTCGTGATGGCGACCGGTCTAGGAAAAACCTGGCTCGCCGCCTTCGACGCCAGTGCCGCGAACGCTCGGCGCATTCTTTTCGTTGCCCACCGCGAGGAGATCTTGTATCAAGCAGCAGAAACCTTCTTGCGTATTCGTTCGAATGCATCAGTCGGATTCTACAAGGGCGAGCAGCGCGACACTGAAGCTGACGTACTGTGCGCAAGTATCCAAACGATTGCAAAGCCCGATCACCTCAGACAATTTGCTCCTTCGCATTTTGACTACATCGTGGTTGATGAATTCCATCACGCAGTCGCCTCGAGCTACCGAAAGCTTCTAGCCCACTTTTCGCCGCGCTTTCTTCTGGGACTCACAGCCACACCAGACCGCACGGACCAGTCCAACATCCTATCCCTTTGCGATGACAACCTCGTCTTCACCTGTAATCTTTTTGAAGGTGTTTCTCGGCAACTGTTGTCCCCCTTTCATTACTACGGGATTTACGATGACGCAATTGACTACAAAGAAATTCCTTGGCGCAGTATTCGGACTGATCTTGATCGCCTCGAATCCAAACTTGCAACATTGGCCCGCGCCCGCCATGCACATCAACAGTGGCAACTCTACAAGCAACAGCGCACTCTCGCCTTCTGCATCTCGATCAAGCACGCCGACTTCATGGCCGACCAATTCAAAAGACTTGGAATTGCCGCGGCTGCAGTACACGGACATTCTCAGCTCAGCCGGTCCGAGGCTCTAACCCAGTTACGCAACAAAGAAATCGAAGTTCTGTTCTCAGTCGACCTCTTCAATGAAGGCGTCGACCTGCCTGAGATCGACACCGTGATGCTGCTCAGGCCAACGGATTCGACTGTTCTGTTTCTGCAGCAAGTCGGGCGGGGCCTTCGCGTTCACCCAGGTAAAGAACGCCTGGTCATCCTCGACTTTATCGGTAATGACAAAGCGTTTTTGAACCGTCCCCAACTCTTCGCAACTCCTTCAGACGAACGAATGAATTTGTCGGACTTCGCTAAACACCTGAGGCAGCAAACACTCCCGCTCCCTGATGGGTGTTTCATCAACTACGACCTCCGGTTGCTGGATTTCATGACATCTCTCGACACTCGAGGGTTGGAGAAGCTATATGAATCGCTGAAGGCGACTCTGGACTGCCGTCCTACGAGGCTCGAATTTCACCGCGCTGGTGCGGCGGCATTGAAACTTCGGGCAGACTACAACGGTTGGTACGGTTTCCTCAAATCGCAAGGTGATCTCGAGATCACGCTCGATACGCAGGCCGTGGATTTTCTTGCCGAACTCGAAACTACTAAAATGACGAGGAGTTACAAGATGATCCTTCTTGAAGCCTTCCAGGAATTGGGCGGCTGGCAAACCCCGCCGACGGTACAGGCGCTCGCCGACCGGTCCTGGGAAGTGATCCATCGGAGGCCCATGCTTTTGGCTGAGATCCCCAAAGGTGTTAGTGTACGCTGGCAATCTTACTGGTACGAGAATCCAATTAACGCTTGGATAGGTGGCAATTCCGAGTCCATCAGACCCTTCTTTCAGCTTGATGGTGATACTCTTAGGCCCTCCTTTCATCTGCCCGAGGAGCAGGTCGAGTTCTATCGGGATTTAGTCCAAGAACTTATCGACTTCCGCCTAGCTGTGTACCAATCGCACCTGATCGAAGAGCCCAGCCCGTCGGACGAGTTCGCCAAAGTAACGGCGATCGACTCCGTTCGGTCGAATCGTCCACAAATCCCTTATTACCCAAACATCCCGATCGCATGCGGCCATTTCAAGACTGGAACTGACGACGATGTGGAACATCGGATCCTCGATGATAGCCACGGCAGGCTGAATCCAGCAACGCACTTCATCGCTCGGGCGAGCGGGAATTCCATGAATGGCGGACGGAATCCAATCCAGGACGGCGACTACCTGTTGCTGGAGCGAATCTCCCCGAATCGCGCTGGATCGATCGCAGGTAGCGTCCTGGTTGTGGAGCGACAAGACGCCTCTGGCGACAACCAATACCTGTTGCGTCAAGTGATTAAGACACCAGAAGGTGAACGCATCTTGCGAGCCAATAATCCTGACTACAAAGACATCCAGACAACAGAGGAATTCCGAACTCACGCCAGGCTCAAGGCTATCTTGGAGCCGTGGGAATTAGCGGTAGGGCAGAAAATCAAGCGCGAGCAGATCCCCGAGCTCTTCGGTGAAGTATTCAACATTGGCAGTTGGAACTTAGGTCACATCGCACTGAACAAAAAGAAAGCACACATTCTTCTAATCACGCTTAATAAGCAAGGTAAAGCGGAAGATCATCGCTACCACGACCACTGGGTTGACGACAGCACCTTTCATTGGCAAAGCCAGAATCAAACTACACCCGGCGATAAAAAGGGCCGCGAGATCATAAACCATCGGCAACTTGGCATCAAGATCCATCTCTTCATCCGCGAGGAGAAGCTCCACGCTGGCAAGTCTGCTCCCTTTACTTACTATGGCCCGGTCGACTACGTCAGCCATAAGGGTAGCCAGCCTATGAGTGTGCTGCTGCGCTCATCGCGGTAGACTCTACCGCGAATTTACAAGTACCATCGTCCGCATCGAAGGCCTAAGCAAGCCATAGCCATCAGAGAGTTTTCGCGAACTCCGCAAAAGCGATCCATGGTGCAAGCCCCGGATCTGTAACATCTTCTGTGTAAGCTAGGTCGCGACCGGACAGGCAATGGATCCTCA
>JANXUM010000109.1 GCA_025356215.1 Bryobacter sp.
ATTTCAGCTTGCGTACCAGTTCTTTGCGCACCACCTTTCCGGCGAATACCTGGCTGACCTTCCGGTCGAGCGCGTCCAAAACATCGGGTTCAGATGGCAAGCGACACCTCCACGTTTTCGATCTTCTTCAGTTCGACACCAGTCGCCGCATCTAGCAAATGAATGCTCACGGTTCCCCGCGATGGAGCCTTGCTTGTCAGCATGAGCGCAACGGTGTTGACTTCCGTTGAAGTGGGTTCCGTCTCGCTAGACCGAAGCGCCACTGCTCCGGTTGCCTCCTGGAATCCGTAGGAGCCGCTGACCGGAATCGCGCACAGATCTGCACCAGCTCGAACTTCCAGCCGAACATTGGGCCATGCTTCGGCGAATAGGCTCTGACCGCGGCGTTGGATGCCGACACTGAGAAAGCGCGCGGTGATCTTGGCGCTACCGAGCGAAAGCTCCCAATTCAGCTTCTTTCCACCCTTCGTCGCCCCGGTGAACTTGGGCGTAACGGTTAGCACCGGTAAGAGGATCTCCTGCGGAGAAAGACCACCGTGGAAATACGCTGTGGGACCAGAGGTTCTGAAGCCCGCCAGGTTCCAAGGTGCCGCCATCTCCAGATTGGATTGAGCACCAAAACGCGAAACTTCAGTCAGCAAATAGCTGGGATTTGCTGCTCCGCCTTGCCCCGCCCACACGCGCCGATGCAGGAGTAGCGTCTTACCGCCAGGAGGATCGACCTTCTCGCTGTCGGCCAGATCTTCCCCGAAAAGGTATCCGTGGTCGGCCGTCACGACAAAACGTTCAACGCCTTCCTCGACCAGCTTGCGCATTGCGAGGCCGATATGAGTAAGGACGCGTTCCATGTGTTCTCGCGCCACCGTCATCTCATCTTCCCCGCTCTGATCTATCTCCCGCGATGTTACGAAGATCAGACCTGGGCCGTCCCCCAATTCCTTCAGCTTGCGCCGGAAGGACCGAGGATCTTCCAATCTCAAGTCGGCGACGGGCATTCCCGCAGTGTCCTTCAGATAGGAAATTCTGTCTGCACGGTTCTTTAGCACTCGGCCATGAAGGCTGACCTGCCATTTGGTGGCTGTCCCAAGTTCGAGCCCCGTGGACGCCGATGGCAGCAACGCAGCCATACCGACCTCGGTAATGCTCGGAGCCGTTCCAATCGCCAATTCCAATTTCGTGTCGAAGTCGTTGCCAAGGACATCGGGCAATTCTCGGGCCAGTTCCCAGCGGAGAGCATCCACAAGAATGTAGGCCGTGCGATGCTTCGCGGCTTCCGGCGCGACGTGTCGGTCGAAGATCTCAGTCTGGCGAACGCAGCCATCGATCGCGAAACCCTGTGCCTTCCAAACGCGCATGAACTTTTCGGCGAGTGCTCCCGAAACGTCTTGATGCCGTCGCCGAACAGCGTGAACGAGTTGTTCGACTTCTACGGGCGGAGTTGCCAGTGCGAACTCCAAACTGCTCGCTCGTCGTTCCAATCGCCGGTGAAGCGTATCGAGCTGGGCCCAATTTGCATGCCCCGTGTATTGCTCGACCAGTTCGGACCAAGAGTACTCGCGCGACCGGAGGCTCTTCTCCACTTCCGCTGCCTTTGCCAGCAACTGTCCTGCCTGCAAAACCAAAGACCACTCAGCCTGTAACTCGGTGTCTTGCCCGGCCCAGAATCCATGTAGCCGGAATTCGGCCACTCTAAGGGCGCTGGGATCGGTTTGGATTCGTGCCGAGACGCGCCGTAGAAGAACCTGTTCCAACGAGAGGAACGTTTCCACTCGTTCCAGTGCACCGTCGCTGAATTCAATCGAATCCAGGTGGAGTCCCTTTGCCACCTCAGCGGCCATTGCGGGATAGGTCCCAGCGATGTCGCGGCGGTTACGCCATTCCTTTGCTACTGTGGCTGCGCGGCTGGTCGAGAACGAATCGGCGCTTGAGGTCAAACGCCGCAAGGGTTCGGGAACATTCTCGCCAAGGCTTTCGACCAATTCGGAGGTAAGCAAAATCCGTGCCAGTTGACTGCGCAGTTCGGTGACAGGCTTGCCGACGCCGGACAACCCAAACGACGCACTCAAGGCCTGGG
>JANXUM010000116.1 GCA_025356215.1 Bryobacter sp.
CCAAGTACCGTTCGTACAACGATGCTGGCGAGCAGCCGGGCGAATACGCGCAGATCTTCGAAGAAGAGTACAACCTTCGACTGAACGAAGTTCTGACGCTAGAGGACTCGCCTTACAACCGCTATCTGAAGGGCATCCAGACATCGAGCACCCACAACGGCTATTTTTCCATCGACAAAAAGAGCAAGCGTTTGGTGAACCCGAGTACGGGCGCGCGCTCCACTGAGGCAGATGACGCGGACGCCTACGACCTGATCTTGAAGGACAAGGAGCGGCTGCTGTCGTTTGAAGAGCCCGTACGCTTCATCTTCTCCCACTCGGCGTTACGCGAGGGCTGGGACAACCCCAACGTCTTCGTCATCTGCACGCTGAAGCACAGTGACAACACCATTGCCCGGCGGCAGGAAGTCGGGCGCGGTATGCGGCTCGCGGTGAATCAAAACGGCGACCGCATGGACGACCCGGCCACGGTGCATCAGGTGAACGTGCTGACCGTGGTGGCGAGCGAAAGTTACAAGGACTTCGTCACCGGCTTGCAGCGCGACATCAGCGCCAGCCTCTCGGCCCGGCCCCTCAAAGCGGACGAGGCATACTTCAACGGCAAGGTTCTCAAGACCGAGTTTTCCGGCGAGACCAAGGTCACTCCGGCCATGGCGAAGGCCATCTACCGCTATCTGGTGAAGAACGACTATACGGACAATGGCGACCGCATCACCTCCGCCTACCATGACAGAAAACGAGAAGGCACCTTAGCGCCGCTGCCGGCTGATTTGGCAGACTGGGGCCCCCAGATTTATCGCCTGATCGACGCGGTGTTCAGCGACGCCCAGCTACCGGCCATCGAAGATGAGCGCAAGGTCAAGGCGAATCCGCTGAATGCGAACTTCCATAAGAAGGAGTTCCAGGATCTGTGGAGTCGCATCAACCGCAAGGCGGCGTACACGGTGCACTTTGAGACGTCGGAACTGGTGACGAAGGCGGTTGCGGCGCTCGATGCCGAGCTCAAGGTCACGCCACTGCAATATACAGTGCAGCGCGGCGAGCAAACAGACACCGCCAGTTATGACGCCCTGAAAAAGGGCGACACCTTTCGCGTGCAAGAAACGAAAACGGATCACCTGAAAACGTCTGTTCATTCCGCCGTCAAGTACGATCTGATCGGCAAGCTGGCGGCCGAAACCAAATTGACGCGCTCGACGATTGGCACGATTCTCCAGCGTATGCGGCCCACCGTCTTCAGCCAGTATCGGACCAACCCAGAGGACTTCATCCGCAAGGCGGCGCAACTGATCAACGAGCAAAAGGCAACGGTAATCGTCGAGTATCTTGCTTACAACCCCGTCGAAGATACCCACAACATCGACATCTTCACCCGCGAAAAACCGAAGGAAGACTTTAGCCGCGGCCTCAAGGCCGATCGCCACATCTACGATTACGTCTTCACAGACTCAGAAATCGAGCGGCGATTTGTCCGGGAGTTGGATACCGGGACCGACGTGGAGGTCTATGCCAAACTGCCCAGGGCATTCTTCATCCCGACACCCGTCGGCAACTACAACCCCGACTGGGCCATCGCCTTCAAGCAAGGCTCCGTCAAGCACGTCTATTTCATTGCCGAGACTAAAGGCAGCCTGTCGTCGATGGATCTACGGAAGATCGAGGACAGCAAGATCGAGTGCGCGAGGCGGTTCTTTGCCAAGATCACATCGGATCAGGTGAAGTACGACGTGGTCGATAGCTACGCCAAGCTGATGGAGTTGGTGAAATGAGAGGCGGGCAGAAGCCCGAAGGCGATCCTCCATCGACTGGCGAGGTAATCCTCTATCCAACACCGGGCGGAAGCGCCAGAGTGGAGTGCCGTTTCTCGGGCGAGACGGTCTGGTTGACCCAGGCATTGATGGCAGCGCTCTTCGATAAAGACGTCCGCACTATCAACGAGCACCTTCAAAACCTGTACGAAGAGGGTGAACTCGATCCAGAGGCAACTATCCGGAAATTCCGGATACTTCGGCGCGAAGGTGAGCGTGAGGTCGCGCGGCTAATTGAACATTACAACCTGGACGCGATCCTGGCTGTAGGCTACCGCGTGCGATCTCCACGCGGCGTACTGTTCCGGCGGTGGGCCACCGAGCGGTTAAGTGAGTACCTGGTGAAGGGCTTCACCATGGACGATCAACGGCTGAAAAACCCACCCGCACGGGGTTCGGACCTTCCCGACTACTTCGACGAACTGCTGGAGCGCATCCGCGACATACGCGCAAGCGAGAAGCGGATGTACCTTCGGGTTCGTGAAATCTTCGTGCTGTCAGGCGACTACGACCCCAAAAGTGCCGACACGGCGGCGTTCTTCCAGAC
>JANXUM010000124.1 GCA_025356215.1 Bryobacter sp.
CGATCGCGATCTCCGTCAATGGCCCCATCGGCGGCATGGAATACCCGATGATCTGCTTCAACGGTCCCCGTCCGCAAAAGGACAAGACTTACTCCTCGCGCACCAAATACGGCCTCATCGGTGTGGTCATTCACGAGGTGGGTCATAACTTCTTCCCAATGATCGTCAACTCAGACGAGCGCCAGTGGACCTGGATGGACGAAGGCATCAACACCTTCCTGCAATATCTCGCCGAGCAGGAGTGGGAAGAGAACTACCCCTCGCAACGCGGCGAACCCAAGTTCATTACCGCTTACATGGCCGGCGACACTCACGATTCGATCATGACCAACTCGGAGAGCGTCGTAAATCTCGGCGCCAACGCCTACGCCAAAACCGCGACCGGCCTCAACATCCTGCGCGAAACCATCCTCGGCCGTCAGCTCTTCGACTTCGCCTTCCGCGAATATTCCCGCCGCTGGAAGTTCAAGCGCCCCACGCCCTCAGACCTCTTCCGCACCATGGAGGACGCCTCCGGTGTCGATCTCGATTGGTTCTGGCGCGGCTGGTTCTATTCGATTGACCATACCGACATCGCCATCGAAGGCGTGCGTCAATTCACCCTCGACACAAAAAACCCCGAAGTTGAAAAAACTATCTCGAAGGCAAATCGCGAGAAAGAACCGGTGACTCTCGCCGCCCAGCGCAATAAAGCGTTGCCCAAGATGGCTGACGCCGTTCCCGAACTCAAAGACTTCTACAATACTTACGATCCGCTCAATGTAACCGAGCGCGACAAGCAGGATTACCAGAAGCTTCTCGCCGGTCTGGAGGAGGAAGACAAGCTCGCCCTGCGCGGCGGGCAAAACTTCTACGTTGTCGATTTCAAAAACATCGGCGGCTTGGTCATGCCCTTGATTCTCGAGATCGAATACAACGACGGCAAAAAGGAAGAAATGCGCATTCCTGCCGAGATCTGGCGCCGCAACAACGTCAAAGTGTCCAAGCTCATCGTCACCCCGCGCGAGATCAAGAGCATCACGCTCGACCCGCACCTCGAGACCGCCGACACCGACCTCTCCAACAACTCCTGGCCCGCCAAGCCAGTCAAGACCCCCTTCCAGCTCTTTAAAGAGAAAGAGCTGCCCAACCCAATGCAGCTTGACAAGGCCGCTCCGCCCAAGTCCAGCTCCGATCAAGGCAATCGACAATGATCTTCGCGCTGGCGGCGGGCTTGGCATTCTTCTGGCACGGCGTGCACATGAGCACGGCGACGGTGGACTACCAGAGCGCGTCGCACAGCGTCGAAATCATGATCGCCATGTCTGCCGATCACCTCGAAGAAATCCTCCGCAAGAACTCCGGTCGCGACATCGAAATCGACCGCACCCCCGACGCCCAAAAGCTGGCGCAAGATTACGTGCTGGCCCGCTTCAGTCTCAAAGACAACGCGGGCAAGGCCGTCCCGATCAAGTGGGTGGGCTGGGAGATCAAGGGCGGTAACGTCAACTGTTACGTTGAGGCCAAAGCCGCCTTCGAAGGCCTCAAGCTCCGCAACGAGATTCTGATCGATTGGCAGCGCGATCAGGTCAACCGCGTGCTCCCGAAGCGCGACGGCAAGGTACGCCCCCCGCAACTGATGTTCTGGGTGGGTACGGCGGGCGAATACCAATCGCTCGCCTTCTAGTGGTACCCTAATAGTTTGTGCGCAGAGGTGAAAACCCGCGTGCAAAAAAATACGCCAAGTGAGGAGGTGAATCGAGATGGCTGAAATTATGCTCCAGGACGGTGAAACTCTGGAAGCCGCACTACGGCGCTTTAAGCGCAAGGTGCAGCAGGAGGACATCATCAAGGAAATTAAGAAGCACTCCTTCTACCTCAAGCCCGGTGAACGCAAGCGTGTCAAGCAAGCGCTCGCCCGGAAACGCAACCGCAAAAAGCGGCGCGGAGACATGGAATAGTCGCTCTCTGACTTTCAAAGATAAAAGGCCACCCGTCGCAAGACCGGTGGCCTTCAAATGTTTATGGCCCAAAGCCCCGCCCTCCGCCGCTATCCAAATTGACTAAACTCTTGGTCAAGGAGCAACCCCGATGGCCCCACCCCTGGCCGAAACCACCCCCCGCCTCTCGCCCCGCGACATGGTCAACCGCTTCCGCCGTCTGCTGGTGCCGCAAGTCGGCCGCGCTAACGGCGACGCGCTCATGTCCCTCCCCAGCGGCATCGCCTTTGAGCTCAACAACTATCTCTGCAACAATCCCCAGTACGGCGGCGCCGTCGAAGCGCTAAAGCTCAAAGACCTGCTGCTCAACATCCCCTGGGGCACCGGGCCCCACCCGCCCAACCTGCGCACGCTCTTCAACCTCACTGGCATCGATCTGGTAAACGTCTTCACCGGCAAAGGCACTCCCGATCAGATGGAGCGCGCACTGTCGTTCGTCGATTTTGTAATCCGCGAAAAGCCGCAAGTACTGCGCAGGGCCTTTCCCGCCCTGGTGGAAGGTGGCATCGCCACCATGCAAAACATGACAACGCGCGGCTCGGTGCTGATCGGTCTCGATTGCAACGGCTTCGTCGGCAACTGGCAGATGGCCGCTGGCTACAACCGCTGTGGCCCCAATGACGGCATCCAGTGGTGGCCCAACCGTCGCGTGCGCACCCGCCTCGCCGATGTCCATACCTACGATGTCGCGCCCTTCGCCAATAACAGCCACATCGTCGCGCTCCATCGCGTCTATGAGGAAGGCGGCAGGAAGTACGCCGACATTGCCCAATCCACCGGGCGCGTCGGTTCCATCAGCGGGCCACAATTCTCCCAGGCCCACGAGATCCGCACCACCAATGATTCCGGCATCTTCACCATCCACCCATCAACCGCCGGCTTCAATCCGATCGTCTTCGGTTCAGCGGCGCGCGTGCGCATTCTTGCCACGGGATTTTGCCAAGCTTAAGCGCCGCTTACTTTTGAAGTCCATCCCAGCCCCAACGCGGGATGCTCAGCCCTTCAGGAACATCGTCGGCGGAGTGATGATAGCGTGACATTGTTGTCGTGGTCGCCCAAGCAAAATAGTCGTGCAAAGCCTGCCGCAGCGCGGCGGTACCATCCAGTCCGGTATCGGCCAGAGCCTGGTCAAAACACGCGATCGCGCGGCGGTCCATTTCGCCATGCTCCCCATTCCCGCTATGCATCCTGACGACAAAGGTCTCGCCTCCATAAGCCTCGGAATACACTGCGGGCCCTCCAAGCGCCTCCGCCCAATAAGCCGCGAGCCGTTCGACGTGCTCCGGGTGAAAGCCATGACTAAATGCATGACTGACAACCTCGTCTTCCATCACCCGATGGTGCCAAGCGCTAGCCAGCCGACGTAAGCCTTCCATCCCACCAGCCGCTTCGAATAGAGTCTGCATCTTTTGATACTCACACAGCGCCGCAACCCACTCAGTCCTCAATCGTCACTTTCAAAATCTCCAGCCGTCGCTTCGGCGTCTCGCCGTCCACCTCTTCTTTCTCAAAAGCCTCGATCGTCTCCAATCCTTCTATCACCCGCCCAAACGCCGCATAATTCTGATCCAAATGCGGTGCCGCCGCCAACACCACAAAGAACGACGTCGTTGCCGAATTCGGATCGTCCGCCCGCGCCATCGACAAGATCCCGCGATCATGCTTCACCGGGGCGGAGAACTCGCCCTTCACCGGCCGCACCCACCGGTCTCCCGCATGCGCCTGGCTCCCCAACCGCATCCCCTCGCTCCCACCCTGCACCACAAAGCCCTTCACGATCCGATGAAACTGCGTCCCCTCATACCAACCCGTCGCCGACAGCTTCAAGAAATTCCGCACCGTCTCTGGGGCCCACTCCGGCTCCAGCGCCACCCGCATCGTCCCCAACGTCGTCACGATCTTCACGGTCTTGTTCATCTCCGCCGGGGTCGCGCTGAGATAAGGCTCAACCTTCTTCTTCTCGATCGTCACCCGCAGAATCCGCGGCGGAGTCTTCACCAACCCATCCCCCTCGGCCGCGGCATTCGAGATCTTCTCGACGACATCCAGCCCCTCGGTCACCCGTCCAAACGCCGAATACTTCCCATCCAAGGCCGTCTGCGGAGCCAGGCAAACAAAGAACTGCGCCCCGTCGCTGTCGGCCAGATTCGGGATGCTCACCGCTGACACCACCCCGCGCTCATGCTTCATATCGCTAAACTCGCTCTTCTGCAGCCGCAAACCCCCGGTCCCCCAAAGCTTCGGCGGAGTCTTCGCGTCCTTCAATAAGGGGTCGCCACCCTGGATCAACGCATTCGCAAACACGCGATGAAATCCACTCCCGTTGTAGTAGCCCTTCTTCACCAAATCGACAAAGAATGCGACATGCTTCGGAGCTTTATCGGGGGCGAATTCGATCCGGAAACTGCCCGCGTCCGTCTCCACCGCCGCCTCAATCGCATTGAAGTCTTGGGCGGGCAGGGAAGCCGCCAGCGCCCCAACTGCCCCAAGCACCGCCATCAGTCGAATCCACATCCCAACATCCTACCTGAAGGCGTACACTGGGTACATTATGCCGACGGCTCTCGATCAGGTTCTCAATGGCCTCATGGGCCGCTACTCCGCCCGCGTTCCCGATGTCGGCCGCATCTTCGCCGCGATGGAAGCTGACGGAATCATCCCGTCACGCAGCGCAATCGACAACGATCACATCGCTTTCCGCACTATGGGCGTACCGCAACTGGGTATCAGAAGCTTCGAGCGAATCTTCACCCATTATGGTTATCAGAAGCGCGATCCCTACTTTTTTGCCTCCAAAAAGCTCGACGCCTTCTGGTACGCGCCCCCCGAACCGCGCTACCCTCGCATCTTCGTCTCAGAACTGCGAGTGGGCGACCTCAGCCCCGAGGCGCAAACGATCATTCATTCCTACACCGACCAAGTAAGCGCTGATCCGGTCGACAGTCTAGACCTGGACGACGCCGGGGCAGTGGACCGCTTCCTGCATTCCGGCCTCTGGCGTCTACCCAAATGGAGCGATTACAGCCGCCTCCTCGAAGAAAGTGAATATGCGGCTTGGGTAATCTATAACCGCTATTATCTCAATCACTTCACGATCAGTGTTCATAACTTACCTGAGGGCTTTGACACGGTTCAGAGTTTTAATGTATATCTTCAAAAACTAGGAGTTAAGCTAAACGATTCAGGCGGGAAAGTCAAAGAAAGCCCCGACGGCCTACTGCTCCAAAGTTCAACCGTCGCAGAAATGGTCGAAGCCACATTCGCCGACGGCGACACCCACACCATCGCCGGCAGCTACGTCGAGTTTGCAGAACGCAAAGTCCTACCACCCTTCGCCCACTTGCCGGCCGCCGAGATCACCCGAGCCCACCGCCGCGACGGCTTCGAGGCCGGTAACGCCGACAAGATCTTCGAGAGTACCTACACCAGCCAAACAAGCGCCAGATAGTTGGCGACAGAATATGTATTATCAGAAGTGCTTCCAGCGCCTCAACTGGTACTCAACCGAAGGTTTCACCGGCCAGCGTAGACCCTCTCGTATCCCAACGACTTGCCACAATCGCGCACTCTCTGAGTGACAGCGCCATACGGCTTTTCGTGCACCTATGGCCCCTACAATTACGTGACCTTTCCAAGGCCATGCATCTGTCAACACGCGAACTAGCGGCACTCACAGGAATGTCGCGGAACTCCATCGCCGCCGGTCTAGATCAGCTCTATCTACGCTCCGCGATCATTCTGCGATGGGGCACCCCGACCCGCCCCAATCGAATTTACGTCTGCCTGTGGCAAGGCGAAACGCTGGCTTTCAAAGCCCAGCCAGTACTCCCCGCGGGTGGCTCAAAATTTGAGCCACCCCCCGCCCAGTACTCCCCGCAGGTGGCTCAAAATTTGAGCCACCATTCCACCGAAAAACAAGGGTGCTTATACGCGCAAGCGGGCGCGCCCGTCGGATTTGATTTCGATATCGATAGAAATGATCGATCAGACGCGCGCGGCGCGGGACCGATGCTAAAAATCCTAAACGCAAGACCAAAAGACGCTGATCCGATCCAACTCCACCAGGCCGGCCAAATGCTACACGAGGCAATGAAGCGGCGAGGCGCACGCGTGGCAAAGCCGCCCGACGACGTCGTCACAGCGCAATTCCTGGCATCCGGACCATGGCCGGAGCTTCAACGCCTCCTACTGCACATCATGCAGAGCAGCGGAACGCGAATCCACCACTACAGCTATTTCGTCGCAGCCGCACTCGAACGGTGTCACGGCATCCTCCCCACGGAACTACACGCAGCGCGCGAGCAGCTCCGACCGCAACTCATCAAGCAAACAGCACAACCACTTCCGGCCCCACCGCCACAAAAGCCGCCGACAGAAGAAGAGTACAGGCAGAACGAGCGCCACGCCCTACGCGCAGAAGGACTTTCCGATGCCCAAATCGAGCGGTACTACGAGCTTTGGGAGCAGTCGCCACCCGCAAATGGGGCTGACGTCGACCGCCTAATCACCTACGCCAAGGCGACCGCATGAAGCCGATCAATTGGGAATGCAATCATCAAAAGCCACAGGCTTCGGCCCGTGGCTTGTCCCGGACTCAAGTACATGCCAAAGACCGATCGCCCGCCGTGGCGACATCGTCCAAATCCCCAGCGCAGCCTCGCGAAAATGGGGCGGGTATCTTCTCCGCGTTGACACCGTCCTCGACAACGGAGAAATCAGCGGCACACCGCTCGTCCTGGCCAGCAGTTGGCCCAACGTCCGAATCGTCGCCCACTTCATCGAACGCAACCAGGTCATCTCCCTGCCCTTCCAATTCACCGACCCGGATTTCGGCGAACGAATCCGCACAAGCAACGCGCTTCGCTACGCTGCAGCAGCGCCTCGATCTATGGCCACTCGACAACGCCAACCGTTGCCCGTGCTGCCAGCTCCCGGCCTGCTGGTGTATTAACAGCACGCCATATTGCGTCTCCCCGCTCTGCGACCCACACGGACGGTGGTTTGCATTCCTGGATCAATTCTTCCAACGGCAAGGACGCCCACGGAAGAATTGCCAAAACCCAACAAAGGGCACACGATGAGAGAAGCCATGGCCACGCTCTCAGACCTCAAGCGCATCGCCGAGGAACTCCGCTGTGCAACCGAAGATCTGGACGCGCTTAACGAGCTCGTGATCGACCCAATCCACCAACGCCGCAGCGCAGCAGCCCGCGATCGCTTGACCATCGCCAATAAAGTGATCCAGCGCGTTATCGCCGAACACCGCCAGCGGCAAGACTCCGCCGAGGCCGCCGAAGCAGCCGCATGACGCTGCTCACACCGACTAAAGCCCATCGCCCCGATCCGCCCCGCGCCCCCGCGCCCCCACGCCCCCACGCCCCACGCACGCGCGCACCACGACCGGCTCCGCTCCGCTTCGCTCGCGATCGCAACAGACGCGACCGCCCCCCGCCCGTAACGACCTCGCCCCTTCGGGGCTCGTGCTCCGCCGCGCTTCGCTCAGCGATCGCATCAAATCTTCCCGCCCGCTCGCCGGCGCGCGTTCCTCGCCACGCTCCTGCGGTCGCGTGGCTCGTCCTTGCGCTCCGGCTCGTTCGATCCGCGCCCTCGCCCCCGCCAGGCGCAGCCAGACGGACAAGCCCGCGATCCGCGCCGAGCGCGCCAGCGCAACGCTCAAAACGCTCGCACCCTTACCCCTACCGAGGCACCGGCAACGCGCTGGCGAGGCTCGCAGCACGCCAACCGCACGCCAACCGCACGCCGGTCAACGCTGTACGGGCGACGTCCAACCGGAGCGACGGTTCCGCAGGTTTTTGTATTTGCGTCATTCATGCACGTCGCCCCGGCGAGGCCGGAGCACCGCTACGCTTCGCTCCGCTGGGAACGTCACGCTGTGCAAACTCCGCAGCGATACATGAGACGTGACGTTCCAGCACCGGCACGCCGGGACGCAAAACCGTGCATGACGCAAACACAAAAACAGCTCCTCCTCCAACGCCTCCAGCAACTGGACGCCGCCCTCGCAGCCGCGTGCCCCGTCTGCACACAGCACGGCACCGGCCCGTTATGCCGATCTTGCTCAGATCTCATCGCCCAGGACCTTGACGCCTGGGCCATTGAGCAGCTCAATACAAGGGCGCTTGCCAAGACACTCGGCCCGGCGGCGGCTTTTGAGCTTATGGGGCCCCCGCCCTGGTAGGGCGGCTCACTCCAGCAGCGCAGGAGCAGGGCGCGGCGGCTTGGAAGCCGCCGAGGTGATCGCGGCGATCACCTTCAAGCGCTCATCTGGCATGCCATCCAACACAGCCGCCAAAGCATCGCCCCACGCCGAAAGCAAATCCTCATCGCGGCTAACATCGATGATCTCCAATCTTTGAGCAGGACCAGCCTGGCCTAAAAGAACCGCCAGCATCTGCCATTGCCGTTCCATGCGAGCTAACGCCCGCAGCGCCGTCGACCAATCACGATCATCGACGCATTCGAGATATACACGCCTAGTCTCAGCGGAGACTTTCCCTAATTGCCGCAGCATCGTATGTAAACGATCCGCTTGACTCGCTGTCTGCAAATTCGCCATGCGCTTCGCGATACCACGCCGCAGACGTCCCACCGCGGACTTACTCAAGGAGTACTTAGCGGCAACATCGCGGACCGACGCGCCGCCTACGAGATCGCGCTCTGCCCGATCAGCGTCCCGCTTTTGCATACCAGCTCCACATCTGCCAGTTCCACC
>JANXUM010000140.1 GCA_025356215.1 Bryobacter sp.
AGCGCGCCGCCGCAGGGCAGAGCGGTCCCGGCGGCATATTCACGCTCGCCCTCGCGGCAATCGACATAGCGTTGTGGGACATCCTTGGCCAAGTCACCGGGCAGCCGATCTGGCGCTTGTTGGGTGGCAAATATCGCGATCGCATTCAGCCTTACGCCTCGATGTTAATGGTGACGCCGGAGTTGATGGGCGAGCGCCTGCTGGTGGCCAAGGAACGCGGCTTTCGCGCTTTCAAGATCGGTTGGGGGCCGTTTGGCAGGAGCGCGCCGGGCATGGATGAGGCGATCGTGCGCGCGGCGCGGTTGGCCATTGGAGACGATTGCGACTTGATGGTGGACGCGGGAGCGAGTGACGCGTTCTGGCCGCACGGCTTGAAGTGGGCCCTCGAGAAATCGCGAATGCTGCGCGACTATGACGTCACGTGGTTTGAAGAGGCGTTGCGCCCGGACGACATTGACGGCTTTGTGGAACTGACGCGGCAGTCGCCGGTGAAGATCGCGACAGGCGAGGTGCTCACGCGACGGCAATCCTTTCTGCCGTGGATCGAGCGGCGGGCGGTGGATGTTTTGCAACCGGACGTAACGAAAGTCGGAGGCCTCAGCGAGCAGCATCGCATTGGGCAATACGCGGACGATCACAACATTTTGGTAGTGCCGCACGGGTGGAATACTGGCGTCGGACTGGTTGTCGATCTGCATCTCAGCGCCGCTGCGGCCAACGCGAGATACGTCGAGTATCTGACTCCGGAGCCTTATCTTGAGGATATGTTTGAGGAGCCGTTTCGACTGGATGCCGAGGGGATGTTGAGGATCCCGGACGGTCCGGGCTATGGGGTGAAGTGGAGCGCGAAGGGGATTAAGCGCCTGTCGCGAGCCTAGCCCCCGGCCTTCTTCTCGTCCATCTTCTTCTGAATCGCCGCCAGCAACTTGGCCTCAATCCCCGCCGGCACCGCCTGTGGCTCGCAGCCCTTGTAGATCTTCAAAGTCTTCTGCGTCGTGTCCAGCAGCACCCAGCAGTTGGGGCACTCGGCCGCATGCCGGTCCAGCTCTTGACGCGTCTCGGCGTCAATGGATGAATCCAGGTACTCGCTGAGCTCCCGGAGGAAATCCTTACATGTAGGCAAACGCGTTTTCTCCCTTGCCTTTGAATACTCGCGTCAATTTTTCGCGAAGCTGCAACCTTGCGCGCAACAAGCGGCTCTTCACGGCCGGAATGCTCAGCCCGAGCGTCTCGGCGGTCTCCTCCGTTGAAAGCTCTTCCACGTCCCTCAATACAAACACCGTGCGAAAACCTTCGGGCAAGCTCGAGATCGTCTTGTCCAGAATCTCCCGTAGCTCGTCCTGCGAATAACGATCCTCAGGATTGCCTTCCCACACCGCCACTTCGCGCATCATCGTATCTTCGCCCGTATCCAGTTCTTCGTCGAGCGAAACCAGCTTACCCGTCTTGCGCTTGCGCAGCTTCATCAGCGCCTCGTTCATGGCGATGCGCACGAGCCAAGTGTAAAACTTGCTGTTCCCCTGAAAACTATCCAGGTGCGTGTACGCTTTCATGAAGGCTTCCTGCAACACGTCCTCAGCGTCCTCGTCATGATTAGTGATGTTTCGCGCGACACGAAAGATGCGGCGGCTATAGCGTTTTACGAGTTCCGGGAAGGCCCCGTCGTCGCCGCTTTTGGCAAGCTCGACCAACTGCTCGTCGCTTTGGGGCTCAATCGAAGTCATCTCACCTCTCAATATAGCCCAATGTCCCTTAGGGGCGATAAAGTTACGCCGGACCCGCATGTTACCCTGAAAAGTACCCCTCGAAAACCCCATGAGTGAAGTCCTCGTTACGCTACCCGATGGGAGCCAAAAAGCGTTCCCCGCTGGATCGCGGCCCCTTGATGTCGCCCTGTCGATCTCCAAACGCCTTGCCGAAGAAGCCCTCCTCGCCAAGGTGGACGGTAATCTCTGGGACCTCACCCGTCCGCTGGAAGGCGACGCGGCCGTCAGTATTCTGACCGCCAAAGACCCCGCCGTTCTTGATGTTTATCGCCATTCCACGGCCCACCTGCTGGCCGGCGCGGTGCTGGAGCTTTACCCCGATACCAAGCTCGCCATCGGCCCGCCCATCGAGAACGGCTTCTATTACGACTTCGATCGCAAAGATCCATTCACGCCCGAAGACCTCGAAAAGCTCGAAAAGAAAATGGCCGAGATCCGCGACCGCGATCTCACTTTTGAGCGTAAGCTGATCGCCAAGCCCGAGGGTCTCGCCAAGTACGAGGCGATGAACGAGCCGATGAAGGTTGAGCTCATCACCGAGCGCGCCGACGACATTTTCAGCGAATACACGATGGGGCCCCACTTCATCGATTTTTGCCGCGGCCCGCACCTGCCTTCGACGAAAAAGATCAAGGCCTTCAAGCTCCTCAGCGTCGCCGGTGCCTATTGGCGCGGCGATGAAAAGCGCCAGCAACTGCAGCGCATCTACGGCACTTCTTTTTACTCGCAAAAGGAACTCGACGAATTTCTCAAGCAGCTCGAAGAAGCCAAGAAGCGCGACCATCGCAAGCTGGGCCGCGAGTTGGACCTTTTCTCGATTCAGGAACTCGCGGGCCCCGGGCTGATCTTCTTCCACCCCAAAGGCGCACTGGTGCGCCTGATCGTTGAGGATTGGATGCGCGAGAACTATATCGCCCGCGGCTACGATCTCGTCTACACGCCTCACGTCGCCCGCCGCCAGCTATGGGAAGTGTCGGGCCACGCCGACTTCTACGGCGAGAACATGTTCGTGCCGATGGAACTGGACGACGCCACCTACCAGCTCAAGCCGATGAACTGCCCGTGCCACATCCTGATCTACGCGAACAAGCAATACAGCTACCGCGATCTGCCGGTGCGCCTGGGCGAGCTTGGCACCGTTTATCGTTATGAGCGCTCCGGCACTCTGCACGGGCTGCTGCGCGTGCGCGGTTTCTGCCAGGACGACGCACACATTTTCTGCACACCGGCGCAAATCGAAGACGAAGTGATCGGTTGCCTCGACTTCGCTTTCCACACCCTGCGCACCTTCGGTTTTGAAAAGTACGAAGCCGAGCTGTCCACTTGGGACGGCGGAGCTTCCGGCAAGTACGTCGGCACGGCCGATGAGTGGGAGCGCGCCGAGGGCGCCCTGCGCAGCGCCGTCGAACGCCTCGGCCTCGAAGTCAAGGTGATGCCCGACGAGGCCGCCTTCTAC
>JANXUM010000143.1 GCA_025356215.1 Bryobacter sp.
GCGCGCTGACGCAGAAGCTCCGCAAAGACTGCAACCCCGAGACCGAGCTGGAGGAAGAAGCCTTCCGGCGCTACGCCTGGGCCAGCTTCCAGATCCGGCGCAGCCGCAAAATCGAAACGATTTGCGAAGAGCGCTGGCTCGCCGACCCCGGCGACGCCCTGAATTTCTCAATCATCGAGCGAGTCTTCAAAATGGCGATTGCCCAGGAGCGCCGCGCCGACAGGGCGATGCGCGAACTCCGCCAACTGCAAAAAGACCGCGTGGCCGCCTACGAGGTGTACGCCGAGCACTGCGTAATGGGCAAAGAAGTCAATATCCCGAAGTCTCTCCCAACCGCCGAAATCCGCAATACCGATCTGGGCCGCACCAGCCCCAACTACATCGCCCAGTTCCTCCTCTACCAAACCAAAGAAGTAAAGGACACAGCGAAGCAGATGCTAAAAGACGCAAAAAGCAAACCCAATTCCCCCGCGCCGTCCACCGAGGAAAACCCCTTCGCAAGTCTTAGCATCGAGGAACTCCTGAGAATCGCCAAACAAACCGGCCTCGACAAGTAGCAATCAGTAGTCTTTTCAAGCTTCAGACCCGTTGTACATCCCGGCGACCCACTTCTCATACCCGTTGTAGAGAAGAGTCGGTCGTCGGCCCATGGTCGGGATGATCTGTTCAACGGCTTGGCTCCAGCGAGGATGCGGAGTCTTCGGGTTTACATTGGCGTAGAAGCCGTATTCCCGAGGAGCCGCCGTGTTCCACGAGGTTGCGGGCTGGCTAGCCACAAACTCGATCTTGACAATCGCCTTAGCCCCCTTAAAGCCATACTTCCAAGGGATTGCCAACCTGAGCGGTGCCCCATTCTGCGCAGGCAGCGTCTTGCCATACATTCCCGTAACGGCAAAGGCCAACGGGTGCATCGCCTCATCCATCCGCAATGCCTCATGATAGGGCCAAGGGAAGCCTCCGGACGTATTGATGCCCGGCATCTCCGACGGTCGGTTAACACTGATAAATCTCACAAACTTGGCCGCTGGCTTCGGCTCCGCCCGCTTGAGCAAATCGCTCAAAGCAAACCCAATCCAAGGCACGGCCATCGACCAGGCCTCCACGCATCGATGCCGGTAAGTGCGCTCCTCGGCTGGAAACTTCAGGATGTCATCAATCGAAAGCGTCTGCGGCTTATCGCAAAGCCCGCCGATCTCGACCGCCCAAGGCCGCAACTTGAAACCACCCACAAGGTCCTTAACCTTCTGCTTGTTCGAACTGAACTCGTAGTAGTTGTTATAGCTGGTAACAGCCCATTCCTCCGTGAGCGGGCGATCAATAGGATAAGCCGCGTTCCGAGGTGCTCCCGCTAGCGGTAACGCCGCCAAACCCAACAACGAACGCCGCGAAAAATAGGCCGCCTCCGGCGTCGCCTCGCGCTCTGGAATCTGCCAATCCTGCGTGATCTCGATAAGCATTGAGAGGCCCCCTGAACCTATGCTAGTCTACGAATGGCAGGACCACGCCAACAAGCACGCCTCGCGGAGAGATGGCTGAGTGGTCTAAAGCAGCGGTTTGCTAAACCGTCGTAGTTCTAATAGAGCTACCGAGAGTTCGAATCTCTCTCTCTCCGCCATTCCTTACGGCCTCAAGATCCGTTCCAACGCTTCCACAAAGAAGTAGTCTCCCCAGACGGCACTCTCGTTGATTCCCAAGCCCCGGTGCATGTGATACAGACTGCCCTGCAAAATCCCCTGCCAGCCCGGCGTCTGTTTCGCCAAATACTCGTCGCATAAGGTCCGCAGAATCCGTACCGCCGTCATGTAGTAGAAGTGCCCCTTCACCGGGTCCTGAATCAGGCGCGACAGCCGAATCAATGCCGATGCCGTGATCGCCGCCGCCGACGTGTCCACCAGCTTGCGAAACTCCAGCGGCGCTCTAAAGTCCCATGGCGGAATGCCGTCGCCGTTCGTATGCGTCACATAATAGTCCGCACAAGCCTCTGCTGTAGCCAGGAAACGCGCGTCCCGCGAGTACTCGTACGACAGGCCAAATCCATAGGTCGCCCACGCCAATCCCCGGCTCCAGCACGAGTCCCTCCGAAAACCCTGATGCGTCGACTGCTCTAAAAATTCACCGGAATCCGAATCGAAGATGCCTTCCTGGGCCACAGATCCGTCGCCGCGTACCAGCGTCTTGCGCACAGTCAACGCATGGCGCAACGCGATCTCACGCAACCGCTTATCGCCCGTCTCTCTCGCCGCGTAGAAGATGATTCCAACATTCATCATGCTGTCGATGAACAGCGAGTTGGGTGCCACAAAGCTGCGGAGATAACCGCCCTTCTCCTGAAAGCGCTGCGCCAGCGTGCTGCCCGCCGTCACCAGAACTTCCTTCTGTGCCGGATCCCTGTCCAACGCCAGCCAGCGATAGTAGGTCGAAAAGTACAGGAAGCCCTGGTCGTAAACCTCCCGATCCGTCTTGCGGGCTTCAAGCGGCTTGGTGTACTCAATTGCCTTGGCTTTCCAGAACTGCGACGCCTCGCCCTTGTTGTGCTTGGCAAAGGTCCACATCATGCCCGGGAAGAAGCCGTCGCACCAGTGCGACCACGCCTCGCCCTCATGCTTCCATTTGCCGTCTTTTGTGTACAACGGATAAAATCCGGGGTGCTTGCTGACAGTTGCTTTGACCTGTTCCTGCGCAAAGGCAAGAGCGTCCTCAAAGCGGGCGCGGTCGGTGGGGAGCTCGAATTGAATCAACGGTGTTTCCTTGGATACTGCATGGCTATAACTACTGCCACAACTACTGAGTCTGCCATATCATGAACTGGTCCCGGGCCAGTTTAGTCTTGGTCGAGAAGATCAAGAACCCGTTCCGCTCCACGCGTGGCACCATGATGGCCGTGTTCGGGTTAAAGCGGCGATTCGGATCGGGAGGCGGCAACGACGGCGGAAACAGCCGCACAAAGCGCAGCTTCAGCGGTGCGATCCAATCTGCCCCGCGCAGCTCTTCAAATAACAAGGTGATGTTGTAGATTGAGTGCGTATCGCTTGAATGTTCAAACCGCACAATGCGGCCCCGCGCAATACTGCCCTTCGGTGCAATCACCTCTTTGTTCACCTTGATGTCATTGCGTAGCGTGGCCTCGATCGGGTCGCCCACCGCCGACTCGCCATGGATCAGATCCTTGTTCAATGTCAGCGTGATCTCGATGTCCGGCGGCAGGACAATCGCCCGCTCCACCTTGCGCACCGTCGCGGCGCTCTCATCTACATCGTCGAATGAGATCGTGCTCTCCCCCGAATACTGCTTGCAGCGGCTTAGCCGCGTTCGGTTGGTGCTGACGTAGCCCTTACTGTCAACGATGTTGATCGTGTCCTGCCGCGGCAACAGCGCGTCGATGGAGCCAATCTTCATCGGCTGGTAATCGAGTAAGTCCGAGGCGCTCTCGATCTCGATCTCCGTCGGAATCTCGTCGGTAAAGATCGTGATCCGGATCAGGTTGCTGTCGCGCCGGTCCGCCCAAATGCTGCCGTGATAGGCCACGTTGGCCGAGATACTCTTCACTGGATTACGGATCTGATAGCCGCTGCGGACTTTGGGCGTCGCGTAGTCGTAGCGCCACACCGGCTTGTTGTCGATCGTCTCCTCGCCCTTGTACGTGAAGCTGGTCCCCTCGCCGACAAAGATGGCGCGAGCGTGCAACGCAAAGCCGCCTGTTGAAAATGCGCCGGTCGAGACGATCTCGCGCAGTTCGCGATCCTCAAAGTGCGTCGACCCGGGCCAGGCGTACATCTCCCGGTTTGAGACGTAAGCCACCTCCAACCGAAGTACGTCGATCAACTCTTCCCGCTTCGAGTTCGGTATCCGCTGGTATCGCTCCACCGTCTGCAGGCAGGTAAAGTTGGGCATGTTGTCCAGGTGCGCGCGCACCTTGGTCTTGATCCTCGCCAGACGCACGATGTCTTCCTGCTGCGTTTGAGCGGCCCCAATCAACCCGGCAAATGTCCATAACAGGGCTAGGCGTGCGATCATTTCTTTCAGCGTATGCCAACCAAAGTCACTATTTTCAATAACGGTCCGATCCGGATCGAAGGCGAGTTCACCATCGTCGACGCCGAAGGCGCGGCCTTCGATCTTGCCGGTCGTACCGCCATCGGCCTCTGCCGCTGCGGGTTAAGCATGAACAAGCCATTCTGCGACGGTACCCACGGCAAGCAGGGTTTCGATAGCCCCTGCAAGGCCTTCGCACTGCCCGCCCCCAAGCCCAAAGTCTAGCTCTCCAGAACGCAGATGTCTTTGAGGTTCCGGTGTTCTTCGGCGTAGTCCAAGCCGAAGCCAACGACGAATTCGTCAGGGATCTCAAAGCCGCAGTAGTTCACCTTGATCGGCCGCATCCGGCGCTCGGGCTTGTCCAGTAGCGCCGCGATGCGAATTGACCGCGGGCGGCGCTGGCTCAACAAGTGGATCAGGTAGGTCAGCGTCACGCCGGTATCGACGATGTCCTCGACAACCAGCACGTCCAGCCCCTCGATACTCATATCGAGATCTTTGGTTAGCCGCACCTCGCCGGAGGTCGTCTTCGAATTCCCGTAGCTTGAGATACCCATGAAGTCGATCCGCGTCGGATTCTGAATCACGCGGGCAAGGTCCGACATGAAGATGAAGGCCCCCTTGAGGATGCCGATCATTATAATCGGGCCCTTGTAATCCGCACTGATTTGCGCGCCGAGTTCCTCGACGCGCGACTTGATCTTATCTGCCGGCACCAAGACACGAAGCTTGGGAGGATTGGGAGTGATGGCGGTATCGGACATGGCTGAGATCTTAGTGTAGACCGCCGCCGCTGGAGATGTCCGGGCTTTTCAAGCGCAAGCTGGGCAACCCAATATGAATGTGCGGCGCGGTGCTCTTGCCGGGGATCATCGCCCGCAGCACGATGTAGGGCACCCGCAGTGTCTTCAACTGCGAGAGCAGCCATTGCCCCTCGCTATCGTCCGGGTTGAGGCCCACGTCCACGCGCCCCGAGTGGTCGAAGCCGAACGAGGTGTGCAGCGCCGACTGGCCGCGCGCACTGACGGGCATCGGCTTGTGGAACTGTTTCTCAAAGGCCGCCTCCACATAGCGCAGATGAGCATCCTTGAACACACCGCTTCCGGTAAAGCTCTCGACGGTCGGCTTGGGCGCGCCGTCCTCGGCCTCGGGTATCTGCAGCATCTCCTCAGCCTGCGCCATGTTCAGCAGGTCCTCAAAGATACGCGCCCGGTTCTCAGCCAGTTGCAACGCCAGGCGGCGAGCGGCGAGTTCGCGCTCGATCTCCTCGACATGACCCTTCGGGATCACACCTTGTTGGAGAAGGTCGCGCTGGCTGTTGTAAGTCTTGATTACACGGTCGACGCGGCGCTGGGCGGCGGCGGTCAGCTCCGCAGCTTGCGACGGCTCGAGTTGCTCTACCCCGACGCTGCCGTATAGCAAACGGCCAAGTGTATCCTCGTCCTGGGCCTCGTTCAGGGCGTCTTCGGCCTGCAGCAGCCGCGCCTTCGAGATCGCGCCGATCTGCGCCAACTCGCGCAACCGAGCCAGATCCTGCGTCGCCTTCTCGATTGCCTGCGAAGTCGCGCCCAAGGCCGGGATGGCCAACGCCACGGCGAAGCAAGCTGAGAATAGTCTTTGACGCACTATCATTAGTGTAGTATTCTTCCGCCTAGAAGCTGGAATTCCCTGGAGCATCATTGAGCAACACGTTGGCAACTGTCCCCCCTGAGATTTTGACCGCCTACCGGGCCGCCGAATCGAAAAAGGCTACGGACCTGAAGGTCCTGGATTTACGGGACATATCGAGTTTTACGGATTATTTTTTGATTTGTTCCGGCTCCAACCCCAAGCAGAACCACGCCATCAGCGACGAGGTCGGTAAGCAATTGGCCGAGATCGACGAGAAGCCCTACATGACCGAGGGCTACCAGGCGGCCGGTTGGATTCTGATGGACTACGGCAATTTCATCGTCCACATCTTCAGTGAAGAAGCCCGCGCCTATTACGATCTCGAGCGCCTCTGGGGCATGGCCCCGACGATGCACGTGCCCGAAGAAGCTGCTGCGGTCGCTTAGCTGGAGCAACCACTGTTCTCTCAATTCGACCTCGAAGCGGAGATTGCCAAGGCGGACGAGCAGCGCCCTTGGAAGAATGGCCTGCGCTCGACTGTGCTGGTGAAGCAAGATGATCTGCGGGTGATCCTGATGGCGATGGAGCCGGAAGCCAAAATGGATGAGCACAAGACGGAGGGGTCCATCACCGTGCATGTGCTGCTTGGAGCGATCCGCATGCACGTCGAGGGGCAGTGGCTCACGCTGGAGGCCGGCGGACTGCTGAGTCTCCCGCCCGCGCTCCCACACGACGTCGAGGCTCTGGAGGAGAGCGTGTTCCTGCTGACGATCGCCTTCCGCGCCTAGCGGACCCGCGCGCCCCGCTCGCGTGCTTTGCTCAGGAAGGCATCAGCCGCGTCGCGGCTTAGCTCCTTCACTGCGTCTGTCCGGATCTCCACCGCCAAGCCGCGATCCAGCAACCCGTTCACCGCGTGCATAACGCAGATCTCGGTCACCACACCGTACACAACCGCGTGGGTGAAGCCGCCCTCGCGCACGAGCATGTCCATCTCCGGGTTTGTAAAACAGTTCACGCTCTGCTTGGTCAGCACGCGCATCCCCGGTACGACCGTCATCTCCGGCTTACGCTGGCCGAACGTGCCCACCACGCAATGATGTGGCCACGACGCAAACTCTGGATCGTTCTCGGTGTGCGCGTCCATTGTCGCCACCAAGCGGTGCCCGCCTGCAATCGCTTCCCGATTGAGTTCGCCCACCCGCTCCAGGATGCCTTCTGCCCCGGGCACGTACAGCGCTCCACTTGGGTAGACAAAATCCAGTTGAGTGTCGACGTCGAGATAGAGAGTGCGCATCGTCACTTACTGAGACTCCGCCAGTTGCTTCAGGGAGTAGCTCAGTTCCACCTGACGATTCGCCTGGCCGTAAGCAGCCATCTGCTCACGCGCGTAACTGCGCATGCGACCGATGTTCTTCTCATCCACCAGCGGCTGCCCGCCCGCAATCACCTGCCGCAGCAACCGCTGCGCGCCTGGTACCTCGTCGCTGTGCAAGCC
This sequence comes from Bryobacter sp., assembly GCA_025356215.1. Classification (GTDB taxonomy): domain Bacteria; phylum Acidobacteriota; class Terriglobia; order Bryobacterales; family Bryobacteraceae; genus Bryobacter. The sequence goes on from JANXUM010000143.1 coordinate 7,139, forward strand.
GATCACATCCCGATCCGGTAGGCGGAAGACCTGCTTGCGCCCGGGGACTGTGCGCTTGCCTTCGCTGTGCTTGGAGGCGTAGCGGGTTTGGCCCTTCGATTCGATCTCGACCAACTTATAGACGGCCGACAATGCCGGGGCGTCAAAGCTTGTGGCTAAGCTCGTGCCCACTCCATAGATGTCGATCGGCGCGCCCGCCGCCACAAGCGCGGCAATCGTGTTCTCATCGAGATCGTTGGTCGCCATGATCTTCACATCCCTAAGACCGGCTTCGTCAAGGATGCGCCGTGTCTCGCGCGACAGCGCCAGCAAGTCCCCACTATCGAGCCGCACCGCGCGCAACGGGCGTCCCAGTGCCGCCGCCTTTCGCGCGCCTTCGAGCGTGTCGTAAGTGTCGATCAACTGCACCGTGTACTCGCCGAGCAGATCCTGCAGGCGGGCGAAGGCCGCAGCCTCATCCTCGAAACTCAACACCCAACTGTGCGCCGCTGTTCCAAAGACGGGCACCGCAAAGCGCATGCCCGCTTGGACGTTACTCGTGCCAAGACAGCCTGCGAGATACGCGGCGCGGCCCGCCAGGCAGCCTGCCTCGGGGGCGTGCGCGCGGCGGCAGCCAAACTCAACCACGTCGCGCCCGGCGGCAGCGGCGACTATGCGCGCGGCCTTGCTCGCGATCAGGGTTTGAAAGCCGATGGTGCTCAGCAAGTAGGTCTCCGGGATCTGAGCCTCGATCAGCGGCGCGCGGACCGTCAACAACGGCTCGCCGGCAAACATCACCGTGCCCTCGGGCACCGCGAAGAGATCGCCGGTAAAGCAGAAGCTTCGCAGATAATCCCAAAAGCCCGAAGCCGTGCGGGCGAACTGGGGCAGAGTTTGGAGGTAGGCGATCTCGCGATCGGTGAAGCGCAGGCCGGTGAGATACTCAATCGCTTGCTCAAGCCCGGCAACGACCAGATAGTCGCGATGGGCGGGCAGGCGGCGGACGAAGAGCTCGAAGGTGGCCGTCTCCTGGGTCTTGCCCGCCGTCCAATACCCGGCGGCCATTGTGAGCTGATAGAGATCGGTGTAGAGAGCGCGCAAGAGCTTACTTTTTCTTGACGGCGCCGGGTTCCTTGAGACCGCCGAGGGCCGCCTCAAGATCAGTCAGGGCCTTTGGATCGATCTCGTACTCGGCCGCGTCGCCTTCGCGCTTGGCGTAATGGAAGTTGCCGGTCTTTGAGACCATCACCTTCTCGATTGTTTTGCCGTCGCTCTGCGTTACGGTCGCCTCAAACACCGGTGTCGTGAAGCCGCTCTTGGGGAAGCTCAGCGCGCTCAGGCCGCGCAGTCCTTCGAGCAGCGGCGTGACTGTCGACCCGTCAAGCTTCTTGCCATTCAGCAGCCAGTCTTCGCCTTTGTGCTCCAACAGCGATGCCTTGCCGCCGGACTGGATCTGGATGCGCGCCGGGTCTTCAAAGCCGAAGTCGAAGAGCTTATGATTGCGGAAGTCATTGAGCGACTTATCCAGCGCCGCGCCCAACTCATCGGCCACCTTGTAGATGCCCGGAACGGCGGACGATTTGGCAAGGTAGAGATTCTCTTTCGACTTACGCACTTCCAACTGTTGAGTGCCCGCGCCGTCAGTCTCCTTGAGCGTCGCCACAATGGGAGCCGCCGCAAACTGCGTCGCATAGCTCTTCTTGAGCTCTTCATTCAACGCCGGGTCCATCTTGGCTTCACGCGCCTTGTTGTAGAGGCCGTCCACCATCACCGTGTCGATGCGATAGGCCTGAGGCTTGACAAGCTGCCAGCCGCCTTTGGGGTTGCGGGTGAACTCAAGCGTCTCGGCCTTCTTGACCAGTTCGAGCTTGGACAGCTTCGTCTCGTCCAGAATCAGCAGGCGCTTGTCGCGCAAGTCGTTGGTGCTCTTGTCGAAGCCGGACTTGGTGTAGTTGGGGATCGTGTAGACCTTCTTGTCGCCGGGCAAGCGGACGTAGAAGAGGTTGCCCACCGGGGTCTCGTCGCCAACCAGCAGCTTGGCACTCTTGCCGGTCTTGTCTTTGAGCTCGACGGTAAACTTTGCCGGCTCCAGACCGTATTGGGTCATGTCGGTGGCGTTCTCGTCGATCAGTTTGTCGCTGCTGACGGTGGCTGCGTTGGTGGCCAGAGTCATGGCCGCGTCATTGTCGATGAGGAACTTGGGCTCTGAAACGAGCTCCCACTTGTTGGCCGCCGCGTTCTTCATCAAATGAACTGCTGCTTCGTCCATGCGCTGGAGGACGATTTCGGAGACGTCCTTGGCCGCGAGATTGACGAGCTTGACGGACTTGGAATCCTTGGCTGGATCCTTCGCTTCGTCGTTCGCTTTCTTATCGCTCCACCACAACAGGCCGCTGAGAGCTGCCAGCAGGGCGACACCGATTAATAAACCGCGAGACTGCATGTTTTAACTTTTCCTCTTAGCGACGCTTGCGCCAGATGTAAACCGCCGCGCCGAGAGCGATGAGCGGCAGCACGAATTGGGAGACCGCGATGATCGTGTTCATCTGGCCTTGTTCAAGCTGGATGCGACGGTCCTCGGGGTCCTTGGGGCGAATCGAGATCAGATCCTCATCGGCGCTCAGCCAGGCAAGCATGTTGAGGAACAGATCGCTGTTGCCGTAAAGCTGGATGTTGCCGTTGTCGACGAAGCTGGAGTTTCCAACGACGACAAAGCGTCCGTCTTTGTTCTCTTGGCCCGTCTTATAAGAACCGGCCACGCTCATCGTGAAAGGGCCGCGCTTGTCTTTCTCTGGATTTGGCTCAATTTCCGCTTTGCTCAGGTTCGTAAGCGAGAAGCTGGACGACAGCGACGAGAATAGCTTCTCGACGGTTGTCTTGTCGGTGGACTTGCCTTCCATCGAGCGCGGGAAGGCCATCACGACAGGGCGACCGCCCATTTCGCGAACCACGGGATGGCTCTCAAACTTGTTGGCCAGAACTGCGCCGCCCATCATCTGGCCGACGCGGCTAAGGTCAACGACCAGGTCTTTGTTGACCGTGACGCCCCAGCCAGCCAGGACATCGGTGAGCGCTTTGTTCTCGCTGACACGGAGCTTGTCGACGTTGAAGGGGGGGTCGAGCATGAACAGCACTTTGCCGCCAGCTTCGACCTGCTTCTTGAGACTTTCCACCGACGCTGCCGGGTAATCAAACTTCGGCCCCGGCACCACCACGACGGTGCACTTGGGCGCAATGTCAGAGGTCTCGAGCAGGTTGAGCCGCTCGATCTTGTAGTTGTCTTTTTCGACCATGTCCTTGACGGCGGTGTAGCCGTCGCGGGCGTTCTTGTCGAGTTCCTTTTCGCCGCCGCCCTGTGCGAAGCAGACGGTGCGCTCAGTGCCCTTGAGCACACGTACCAGCGCGCTGGTGATCTGCTCTTCGGTCACACCCTTGGCCTCTTCGCGGCGGTTGCCGGACTCAACCACCAGCGTGCCCAGATTGGTGATGCCGGCGGCGCGGGCCATGGTTGGCTTCTTGATCGCGTCGATGTATTCGACCTTGAGCTTGGAGGATAGGTTAGTGTACTGGTTGAGAATGTCCTTGGCGGAGCCGAAGCCTTCGGCGTTGTCCCAGTAAGTAATGCTGACGTCTTTGGATAAACCTTTTACGATCTTGGTTGTTTGATCCGAAAGGCTGTAGCGCTTGTTGGACGTGGTGTCGTAAGTCTTGTTGTTCTTGTTGGCAAGATAGTTGCCGACGCCGAGAACGGAGATGACTACGAAGACGTAGAAGGTGGAATAGATGCTGTATTGTCTTTGGCGTGGATTCATGGCTGGCAACTATCCTCTGTAACGTACCGACTCAAGCGAGCGGGCTGTAAGAAACAAGCCCAGGAAGCTGACGCTGAGGTAGTAAAGGGTGTCCTTCATATCGAGAACGCCCTTGATAAACGATTCATTGTGCCGCAGCAGCGAGATGTAAGTGAGGATCTCGGTGACGCGGTTTTGGTCCATGTTGGACATCCACTCAAAGACCCAGAGCAGCAGCAGCAAGAAGAAGGTCATCACCGCAGCGACGATCTGGTTCTGGGTAACTGAGGAAATGAACATGCCCAGGGCAAGCATGGCGGCTGCTTGCAGCAGTAGGCCCAGATAGCCGATGGCGAGCGGCTTCCAATCGGGCTTGCCGTAGGCGAAGAGGAAGATCAGGTTAATTGACGAGAACAAGAGCAGGCTGGCGTACATGCCCACCGCGCCAATCCACTTACCGAGCAGAATTTCCCAATCCTTGAGCGGCGAGGTGAGCAGTAGCTCGATGGTGCCGCGACTTTTCTCTTCAGCGAAGAGTCTCATGCTGAGCATCGGGATCATGAACAGGCACAGGACACCGCAATTGCCAAGCAGGTTGCGGATGACCAACTCGTTGAGGTTCATCGGCATAGCGCGGCCAGTCATCTGCGCTTGTGTGCTGGCGCGGACAAAGAAGTAAACCAGCGACCAGAAAAAGTATCCGAACATGGCGGCAAAGGCGGCGATGAGGATGTAGGCGATGGGCGATTGGAAGTAAGTGTTCAGCTCTTTGCGAGCGATTGTGATGACGTTTCTCATTGCTCGTTTTCCTCGGATGGAGTTTGCTCAGACTGCACGGCGGCTACGGGACTGGTTAACGATAGGAAAAGCTCATGCAGGGCGAGCGAGGCCGAATCCAGGCGATGAAGGTTCCAGCCTTTGGCCAGGACGATTTGGGCTAACTGCGGGCGCATGTCGGCGGCGGCGGTGGTGTCGACGTCAATGCGCCAGAGGCCATGCCCCGAAGGCTCGGCATGAACGGCGCTGACGCCGGCGAGGCTGCTAAAGGGCGCGCTGAGCGCAGAGGCTTCGGGGGCGCCATTTGGGATTGAGACTTCGAGTACCGCACCGTTGCGGCGGGTGAGGTCTTCCACTGTGCCAGACTTGGCGATCTTGCCTTTGTTGATGATGACCAGGCTCTCGCACATGGCTTCCACTTCTTGCAGGATGTGGGTGCTGAGGACGATGGTGTGGTCCCCGGCGAGGCTCTTGATGAGGTCTCGCGTTTCGATGATCTGCTTGGGGTCAAAGCCGCTGGTGGGCTCGTCGAGGATGAGCACGTCGGGATTATGGATGATGGCTTGCGCAAGACCTACGCGTTGGCGGTAGCCCTTCGATAGCTTGCCGATCAGCTTGTTATAGACGTCCTTGACAAAGCAGCGAGCGGCGGCCTCCTGGCTGCGCTGAAGCACTTCTTTTTCGGGAATCCCCTTGATGCGGGCGACGAACTGCAGGTACTCACCCACTTCCATTTCGGGGTAAACAGGCGGCGTTTCGGGCAGGTAGCCGATGCGCTTCTTCACTTCAAGAGGTTGCTTGACCACATCGAAGCCCGCGATGGTGGCGGTGCCTTCGGTGGGGGGCATAAAGCACGTCAGCATGCGCATGGTCGTGGTCTTGCCCGCGCCGTTGGGCCCGAGAAAACCGACGATTTGGCCCTTCTCCACCGAGAAGGAGACGTGATCGACCGCGACGTTGCGCGCATAGCGCTTCGTCAATCCTTCGACCTGGATCATATGGATATTTGCCTTCTTAAGGATTAGGATGAACTTCCATCATACCTAGGGAGTGGGTAGTTTTCGAGGGTTTTGCGTTGGTGGCGGCGAGGCTTGGGTTCGATATGGTCATCTCCAATGCTGAGGTTACGCCGGTGGAATCCGCCGATTCCGCCCCGCCCCGCCTCCTTCAACTCGCCAACCTTGCTCCGCAGCTTTCCGCACGGCGCCGTGTCAGTATCCGCAGTTCCCGTATCTCGCGCGGCGGAACGAAGCTGCCATCCAGCGGCCCATCACGCAGGAACTGTGCGATCCGCCGCGAATCTCGCTGATTGTTCACATGGTCAACCCGATTCGTTTTCTTCACGTGAGATCCAGTCTGGCTCAGGCGAAGGTATCCCAATCGAGTCAGAGCTCGACATAGCGACTCGCCTGAGAGGTCGCGCGGAAGTTTCATGCCGGGGAGAGAACTGGATCGGACACGAAGTGATACCGAATGGACTTGGGCATGGAGCTCGGTTCAAAATGACAACGGACGGCGTCATCGACTTGAAGCTGAAGTCCCCGCAAGTCGACCGCCTGAGTGGAAATGCCGCCAGCACCGGAGGGTTCGTCCCAAGAGGCGATCAGCTGTCCCGAATCGGGACACCTTTCGACTACGACGAGAATCTCACCCATAGCCACAGGATAGGATAGTCAATCATTCGCGGGCTCATCGCTTTCAGACTTGAGACCTGACACTGCCGGCCCGTGAGCAGCGTCAGGCGGATCGTAATCGTGTGCCTCATGGGCCTAGTTATGTCCAGGAAGCCCGGATTGCGCGATTGGATCGAACTTACAGCATACCTAGCATCGAGCCCGCCGCCGCGCCTGTTTCCGGCATTCGCGAGAAGGGCGGATAGAGCCCGGGGAACCAGGCTTCAAGTGTGTCGATGGGACAGTGCAGGCGCAAGGGGGCACGCGGCGTCTCTGAGACAAAGACGTTGCGGGCGAGCAAACGTGAGGTGATCTCTCTGGCTTGGCGCTCTTTGACGTGCGCGATATTGAGGACGCTCGCGCGCGGGACCGGGCCGGTGAGCCAGGCCTCGCGCAGCACCTCGAAGCTGCCGCGCTCCAGACGCTTGGCGGCGACTTCGGCGGCACACCAGGCCTCCAACCGCGCCAGCAGACCCTTGGGGGCGAGCAAGCCAGACATGAAGCGGACCTGATCCGTGCAGGTCTCCAAAAAGTATTCGCAGAAGGCAATGAGGGCGAGCTCACTCAACATGCCGCGGCCGTCGTAGGCGTTGTAGCGTGGCGCGTCGGCGTTGGCGAGCAAGGCTTTATATCGCTCGACGGTGCGCGCCAGGCCGCGTGCGACACTCCACATGCCGCTACCCAGGCCCGTGCGCAGCAGCATGGCGTGCGACATTAGCCGCACTACGCGGCCATTGCCGTCGTAGAAGGGGTGGATCCAGGCAAAGCGGTGGTGCGCCGCGCCAAGGGCAATCACTTGCCGGGTGCGGTAGAGCTTGGTTGAGTCGTAGGCTTCGGCGAAGCGCTTGAGATAGGCGGGCAGTTCGGCGGCGGGCGGGGCGATGTGCGCGCCGACGGCAACCCCGCCATCGCGCAGCACGCCCGGCAGGACGGCCTTGCGCTCGCCGGTTTCGGGGTTCTCGACATAGAGAAGGTCTGGAGGCATGAGCGAGCAGAACTCGCGGTGCAGCCAGATGGCGTAGTCGGCCGAGGCGGGCTCAATGGCCGGGTCGCGGCGCTCGTCGATTAGGGTCTGGACGTGGATGTGCGCTGCCGCCTCATACTGCAGGTTGCGCTTTTCGGGGTTTGGGGCGTAGTTGCGGTGCAGCGCGGAATCGATGTCGCGTGGATGCGTGTGGTGGCCTTCGATGAGGTTGGAGTAGTAGCAATTCATCGAGCGGACCAGGCCGCTCAAGAGCAGTTGATTCTCGATGGGCACTTGGCCGGCAAAGGCGCTGGCCTCGCGGATGAGGTCGAAGGCACGGTCTTCGAGATTAGCCTTGCCCTCGGGCGGGAGGACGGGCGTCATGCCGTCGCCCGAGAGTGGGCCAGCGGGGGTTAAGCGCGTGTTTTTTGCCGGTTTGTATGCCGGATATTTCGCCTTTGCCATGGTGCCTCTAAACTATTGTAGACGAGGGAGATAGAGGAAGCAAGGTGGAGAGTTGTGCCTGTTTTTATGCCGGATGCTGTGCCGCTGGCTATTCGGGTGCTTGCAAGCCCATGATCTGGAAGCCGGCGTCGACGTAGATGATGTTGCCGGTGACGCCGCGGCCGAGGTCGCTGCCCAGGAAGGCGGCGGTGTCGCCTACTTCTGCGGGGTCGGTATTGCGCTTGAGGGCCGTCATGGCGGCGACGCCGTCGAGTACCTTTGAGAAGTCCTTGATGCCACGGGCGCTGGCGGTTTTGATGGGACCGGCGGAGATGGCGTTGACGCGGATGTTCTTGGCGCCGAGGTCGGCGGCGAGGTAGCGGACGCTGGCCTCAAGGGCGGCCTTGGCCACGCCCATGACGTTGTAGTTGGGGATTACGCGGGTGCTGCCGAGGTAGGTGAGGGTGAGGATGGAGCCGCCTTCGGTCATGAGCGGCGACAGGGCATGCGAGACGCTGATGAGGGAGTAGGCGCTGACTTCGTGGGCGAGGAGAAAGCCGTCGCGCGAGGTTTCAAGAAAGGGGCGGCTGAGGTCTTCGCGGTTGGCAAAGGCGATCGAGTGGACGACGATGTCGAGCTTCTCTCCCGAAAGGTCAGCGACGAGGGCGGCCAGTTCTTCGGGCTTGGTGACGTCGCAATTGAGGACGCGGTCGGCGCCAAGGTCTTTGCCGAGGTCTTCGACGGTGAGCTTTTGACGCTCGCCCTGGTAGGTGAGGATGACGCGGGCGCCCTCGCGCCGGAAGGATTCGGCGATTGCGTAGGCAATACTCCATTTGTTCGCGACGCCGAGGATAATTGCCGTTTTACCGGCCAAGAGTGTAGCCATAGGGTCTATTGTGTCATCTAAACTAAGAAAGGAAACATTTCGAAACCCATGTCATTCTCACTTCCCGCACTGCCCTATGCCCACGACGCGCTGGAGCCCCATATCGACAAGGCCACGATGGAAATCCATCACGGCAAACACCACAACGCTTATGTGACCAACCTGAATAAGGCGCTGGAGTCGGCCCCGGAGTTGGCCGGCAAGACGATTGAAGAGTTGTTGGCCGGGAATTTGGCCATTGTGCCGGAGTCGATCAAGGGACCTGTGCGCAACAACGGCGGCGGTCACTACAATCACTCTTTGTTCTGGACGATTCTTGGACCCGGTGCTGGCGGGACGCCCACTGGCAATCTGGCGGCGGCGATTGACGCGGCCTTTGGCAGCTTTGACGAGTTTAAGGTGAAGTTTGGAGCGGCGGCGACGACGCGCTTTGGATCGGGCTGGGCCTGGCTGAGCAAGACGGCCGACGGCAAGCTGGAGATCAGCTCGACGCCGAACCAGGACAACCCATTCATGGAAGGCAAGCATCCGATCATTGGCTTGGATGTCTGGGAGCACGCCTATTATCTGCACTACCAGAACCGCCGCCCGGACTACATCGCCGCGTGGTGGAACCTGGTGAACTGGGCTGAGGCCGAGAAGCGTTTTAACAGCTAAGACACCCCGAAAATCCAACCTTCGATCTCCGCCGCTGCGCGCGTTTGAGCGTCCAGCGGCGGAATTGCGTAGAGAGGGAGTTCGCCTGCCGCGTCCAGGGCGCGGAGCTTGGCGGCGAGTGAGTAGGCGTCGTGCTGGTCCTGGCTGCGGTCCTCGGGTTTGACGAAGCTTTTGCTCCAAAGCGACGGGTAGGCTTCGGCGATCACGGATCGACCGGCGGGGAGTTGCCAGCCGTCGAAGGGCCAGAAGTGAGCGCTGGTGTTGGCGCGGATGTGGCGGAGCCAGGGCAGACCGGTGTGGGTGGACTTGGCTACAGAACCGGGGACGCCAAAATGGAAGACGCTCTTGGCGCGGGCTCGCACGTCCGCGATGCGCCGCCAGCGGGAGCTGCCTTCGAGGGGAGTGTGAGCCAGAAAGCTGGGCCAGTCTTTGGAGAGCTTATGAGTGTCGAAGTAGATCAGCGGGAACGAGAAGCCGTGATCGATGCCGACGAAGGTCGGGGGACCGGAGTTGAGTTGATCGACGAGCCAGTGGGCGAGTCGGCGGCGGGTCCAGCGGGGGAGCACTTCGACGGCGTCTTTGGTCGGCGTGGATACGTAGACGCGGAGGCCGGGGAGGCGGGTATCGTCGGTGGCCGCGCCAGAGTAGTCGATGCCGATGTAGCGCGCGAACAGGTTCACAGCTTTAGGATGTGGCGTTGGACGAGTTGCCAGATTTTGTCGGCATTTTCTTCGCCTCCGCAGCAACCCGCCTCGCGGCAGACGGTGATCAGACCGGCGCGCTGGACAAAGGCCTCAGCCGGGTTGCCAGGCGGGAACTGTTGCTCGAAAATCTCGGTTGTCCAAGCCAGCACTTGCTCGCGATAGGCATAAGCGAAGCAGTCTAGATCGATGTCGAGCAGGATGGGAGTGTCGGTCCAGGCAAGGTGGGCGCGGGCGCGCGCGCTGGTGTCCGTGGGCAGGTGCGCGGGGAGCTGATAGCGGCCCATAATCACCTTATCGCCGACGGCCTTGGGAAGGTCGCCCATGCGGTCGTCGACGCCGAAGATGAAGACATCGTCGAGTAGCCCAAGGCGCATGCCGGCGACAATCCAATCGTCGTCGTGGGGGCTGAGGGTGTGGGCGCAGAGGTCCATCAGCGCGGCGTGGGTGGGAGGGAAGAGATCGAAGTCGACGGGGTCGGCGGCATCGGTATGACGGTCGAAGAGGATGACTTTTACGGGGCGCGGGAGGCGGCCTTGCTCCTGGGCTTCGAAGATCATCGGCAGCACCCAGCGGTGGTCTTCGTGGAGGCGAATGGGGGCGATCATGTTAGCCTTCAGCGGGCGCAAAGCCGATGATGGCGATGCCGGCTTTGTTGGCCGCCGCGAGCAGCGCATCTTTGTCCAGCAGCAGCGTGCGACCGGCGTCCACGGCCAGTACGCGAGCCTTGGCTTCGACCATCACTTCGATGGTGGTGGGCCCGGTGACGGGAACGTCAAAGAGCAGGTGCTTGCGGCGGCGGGAGACTTTGACCAGCGTCAGATCTTTACCGTTGACCAAGCTGGCGGCGCGGCGGAGCATCGCGTCTGTACCTTCCATAGCCTCCACGGCGACGCAGGCTTGGTCGGCGATGGCGACGCTTTGTCCGATGTCGAGACCGGCGAGAGTATTGGCAATCTGGCGGCCGTAGGCGATGTTGCGTTCTTCCTCGGCATTGAGCTTGCGGCGGGCGATGAGGCCTTCTGTGGCGAGCAGGCTGGTGAGCAGGCGAGTGGAGGCGACCAGCTCAATGCCTTCTTGCCTTAGCTCTTCCACCACGCCGCCGATGAGGGCGTCGGTGTTTTTGGTGGCCAGGCGGGCCAGGAGTTTAACGAGGCGCCAATCGGCGGTGATGGCTGAGAAAATGCTAGCGTGTTTAACTTGGCCGGCCATCATCACCTGGGTGACGGCTTCGGCATGAAGGGTGTCGATCAGCTTGCCAAGCTGGCCGAGGGAAAGCCAGTGCGTGCGGGTGGCGAGGGTCTCAACGATGGGGTCGGCCTCTTCTTTGATGGCCATCGCGATTACTTCGTCGCCTTGCTTGCGGGCCGCCTCCAGCGCAAGGATGGGGAAGCGCCCGTTGCCGCAGATGATGGCGTAACGGGCGGGCATTATTTTATGAAGCCGCGCTCAGAGCTGGAGATGAAGGCGAGCAGTTCGGCGCGCTCGGGCAGGTCTGGCACTTCGGCCAGGATCGCCTCGACGGCTTTTGAGGTGTTGAGTTTCTTGTCGCGCAGCAGACGGAAGGATTTGTGCAGGGCCTGGATCGCTTCGGGAGAGAAGCCGCGCCGCTCGAGGCCGACTTTGTTGACGTCGAAGAGCTTGATCTCGCGGCCTTGGCCGGTGGTGAGCGAGAAGGGCAACACGTCCTGGACGACGACGCTGAAGCCGCCGATCATCGAGTGGCGCCCGATGCGGCAGAACTGGTGGACGGCCGAGTGGGCGCTGATCACGGCCCAATCGCCGATGGTGACGTGGCCGGCGAAGGTGACTCCGTTGGACAAAACGCAGTGGCTGCCGAGCTGGACGTCGTGGGCGATGTGCGTATAGGCGAGCAGCGAATTGTCGTCGCCGATGCGCGTCGAGAGGCCGCCGCCCTCGGTGCCGCGGTGGATGGAGACAAATTCTCGGATGCGATTGCGGTGGCCGATGTGGGTGAAGGCGCGCTCGCCGCGATACTTGAGATCTTGCGAGGCGACGCCGATCGTTGAGTAAGGGAAGAAGACGTTCTCGTCGCCGATCGCGGTGGGGCCTTCGATGTAGACGTGGGCCATCAAGCGGGTTCCGGCACCGATGGAGACCTCGGGGCCGATCACGCAATAGGGACCGATGTCGGCGCTGGGGTGAACGGCTGCCTGCGAATCGACGATGGCCGATGGGTGGATCGGCATGGCGGCCCTAGAGGGCGGTCTTGTCGCGCAGGACGCACATGACGGTGCACTCGGCGACAAGCTCATTGTCCACGCGGGCTTCGCCACGCATCTTGGCCAGCGAGGCGCGCTTGGAGATGACGGTCATCTCGATGCGCAACTGATCGCCGGGCACGACGGGCTTGCGGAACTTGGCGTCCTCAATGGTGGTGAGCAGGACGACCTTACTTTTGCGGTCGGGGATTTGGCTGAGAACAAGGATGCCTGCGGTTTGCGCCATGGACTCGACGATGAGCACACCGGGCATGACGGGGAAGTCCGGGAAGTGGCCCTGGAAATGAGGTTCGGTGGCCGTCACGTTTTTGAGGCCGACGATGCGCGTTTCCTCCAATTCGAGGACGCGGTCGACAAGAAGCAGGGGAAAGCGATGCGGGAGAATGTCCTGAATCGCGACGACATCTAGCACAGGCATGTAAACAAGCTATTATAGCCGCCGATGGATCCAATTCTTTCTTTTGTTGAGTCGAAGCTTGCAGGGCAGATCGATTTCCTGCGCGAAATGGTGCAACTGGAGACGCCCAGCCGCGACGAGGCGGCGATCGGATGTTTTGCGGATTTGCTGGAGAGCCGCGTCAGCGACATCGCACGGGTGAAGCGTGTGAAGGCGCCAGGCTTTGGGCCGCACTTAGTGGTTGAGTTCGATTTGGGTGGCGGGAAGAAGCGGGGACAGGTGCTGGGCTTGGCGCATTCGGACACGGTGCATCCAACGGGGACGCTGGCGCGCTTTCCATTTGAGGCGCGTGGGGGGCGGCTGTATGGGCCGGGGGTGTTGGACATCAAGGGTGGCATTGCGCAGTTTGTGTTTGCAGTGCGCGCGTTGCGGGAGTTGGGCGTGCCGGTGCGCAAGAAGGTGTTGCTACAGATCAACAGCGACGAGGAGATTGGGTCGGACGCCTCTCGGGCGCTGACGGAGAAGATGGCGAAGATGTCCGACTGCGTGCTGGTGGTGGAGCCGGGGACGGGGTTGACGGGCAAGCTGAAGACGGCGCGCAAGGGGACGGGCGATTACAGCGTCGCGGTAAAGGGTGTCGCCAGCCACGCGGGTGTTGATTTTCTGGCGGGGGCGAGCGCGATCGTGGAATTGGCCAAGCAGATTGAAGCGATTGTTGGCTTTACGGATTTGGCGCGCGGGTTGACTGTGAACCCAGGGGTGATCAGCGGCGGCACGCGCAGCAATGTGGTGGCCGCGGAGGCGCGGGTGGAGGTGGACATCCGTATTGCGAGGTTGAAGGATTTTGCGGCGCTGGACCGGAAGTTCCGTAAGCTGAAAGCCTTTGACAAGCGCTGCGTCGTAACCGTGGAGGGCGGCTTGAACCGGCCGCCGATGGAGCGGACCAAGGCAATTGGCGCGATGTTTGCGCAGGCGCGATTGCTGGCGTCGGAGCTAGGTGTGGCGCTGGAGGAATCCTCCACCGGAGGCGGTAGCGATGGCAATTTTACGGCGGCGCTGGGCGTGCCGACGCTGGATGGGCTGGGGATGGTGGGCGAGGGGGCGCACACGCTGAACGAGTGTGTGTTGATCGATCGAATCGCAGACCGTACAGCGCTGCTGGCGAAGCTGCTGGCGGTATCCTAGGAGTACTTTGTCAAATTTGCCTTTAGCCGCCCTGCGTGGCGTGCGTGTCGAAAAGATTGCTTCGCTGAAAGAACTTGGGCTGAACCCCTTCCCATCCAAGAGCCATCGCACCCATATGGCCGTCGAGATCACGGGGAATTACGAAGCCCTGGAGGGCAAACCGGCCACCATCGCCGGGCGTTTGATGAGCTGGCGCAAGATGGGCGGCATGGCCTTTGGCAACGTGCAGGACCAGAGCGGGCAGATCCAGATCGCGCTGCGGCGTGGCGAGATGCAGGGTACGGACGCGGCCAACGGGACCCTGGGTTTTGAGAACTTTAACTTGCTGGATGTGGGCGACATTGTTGAGTGTGCCGGCAAGGTGGGCAAGACGAAGACGGGTGAGATCTCGGTGGTGGCCGACAGCCTGCGCATCTTGACCAAGAGCTTGCGGGCCTTTCCCGATAAGCACTTTGGCATCAAGGATCGCGAGATCATCCTGCGCAAGCGCTACCTGGACCTGACGGTGAACCCGGAGAATCGGGTGCACTTTGAACAGATCGGGAAGATGCTGTTTGAGATTCGCCGCTTCTTAAACCTAAAGGGCTTTCTCGAATTCAACACGCCGATCATCCAGCCGCAGTATGGCGGCGGCACGGCCAAACCGTTTATGACGCACGTGAATGCGTTGTCGACGGACATGTATCTGGCGATCTCGCACGAGCTCTATTTGAAGCGGTTGATTACGGCGGGCTTTGACAAGGTGTTCATCATCGGGCGGCACTTTCGCAATGAGGGCATCGATCGCAGCCATCATCCCGAGTTTGTGATGCTCGAGACGATGACGGCGTATGAGAACTACGAATACAACATGCGCTTGATCGAGGAGATGTTCCGGCACATTGCTGTCAACGTCTTCGATCGCACCGTGTTTATGGTGAAGGGCCATGAAGTGGACTTTGCCCGGGACTGGCCGCGGGAGCGCATGACGGACGCCGTCAAACGCATCACGGGTTTCGATTTTACGGCGATCACGAGTGTCGAGGAGGCCAACGAAAAGCTCCGTGAGATGGGCATCAACGACCCGCAGCCCAGCGTCGGCAACGCACTCGTACGGGCCTTTGAAGAGAAGGTGGAAGAGACGCTGATCCAGCCGACCTTCATCTACGGGCACCCGATCGAGATCTCTCCGCTGGCTAAGCCGATGGCGGAAGACCCGCGCTATGTGGAGCGCTTTGAGATCTTCATCGCGGGCATGGAGTGCGGCGACAACTGGAGCGAGCAGAACGACCCGATGCAGTTGCTGGCGACGTGGAAGAAGGCCTTCAAGCCTGAGGATCGCGACGAGGGCGAGTTCCATCCGCTGGACTATGACTTTGTCGAGACCCTGGAGCACGCGATGCCGCCGACGACGGGCATCGGGCCGGGCCTGGAGCGGATGGCGATGATCTTTACGGGCAAGGAAGACATCTACGACGTGATCTTCTTCCCGATGATGAAGCCGTTGCTTTCCGAAGCCAACAAGGTGATCTTTGAGGTGAACGACGCAGACGCAGAGCAACAGCGCGTCGATTTACTGCTCACTGCGGCCGAGTTTGAAACTTGGCTGGAGCAGGGCAAGCTTAAGCCGCGAGGCACTGCGGTGGGGATGACGCCGGTGGAGACCGAGTTTGCCGGGGTGAAGCTGAAGCACTATGAAGTGACAGGCCTTACCAACGGCGGCAAAGTGACGGTACGCGGTGCCAATGTGGGGCTGTTGTTACAGCAGCACTATCCAGGCACAGAGATCAAACTACGGGATACGGTTAAGGGAGGCTAGCCAGGGCGGCCAAGACCTCTTGTGCGTGGCCGGCGGGCTTGACCTTGTTGAAGATGCGGGCGATCTTGCCCGCTTTATCGATGACGAAGGTTGTCCGTTCGATGCCCATGTACTTTTTGCCGTACATGCTTTTTTCCACCCAGACGCCGTACTTTTCGGCGGCTTCATGGTCGACGTCGGCCAGCAGATTGAAGCTGAGTTCAAACTTGTCGCGGAACTTTGCCTGCTTCTTGACCTCGTCGGGGGAAACGCCAATGACGACCGCGTTGGCGGCCTTGTAGGCGGGAGCGGCGTCGCGAAACTCGCAGGCCTGCACTGTGCAACCCGGCGTGTCGGACTTGGGGTAAAAGTACAGGACGACGTTTTGTCCGATCAGGCTGGACAGCTTGAGCGTCTCGCCGGTGTCGGTGGCGAGAGTGAGGGCGGGGGCTTTGGAGCCTTCTTTGAGTGCCATGGTGGTTTAGATTGCGCCTTTGTTGGATTCGACTAAAAATTGGTGACGCTTGAGCCAGGCGGTGGTGCGCGGCGGCGTAGGGTGGGTGATGAGACGCACCAAGTCGGCTGGGGAATCGATGTCGAACCACTCTTTGCCAATTTCGACGGTCATGCCGAGGTATTGGGCCGAGGCGATGGTCTGCTCAAGGCAATGCGGCGTGGACCAATCGACGCCGTTGAACAGGAGCGGGTGGATCTTTCGCAAAGAGATGGCGTAGAAGCCGCCGTCGTCGGTAGGGCCGAGGGCGATGTCGGCATCGGATTGAAGAAGTTGTTGTAGGTACGGGGGCGGCAGATTGGGCGTGCCGCTGCCGAGGATGAGCACTTGGGTGCGGCCATTACCGAAGGCGGACTCGGCGGCGCTGAGAATCCGGTGGCCCAGATCGCCGGATGCGAGCATGACGCGGCGGTAGGGGAAGTCGCGCCAAGCCTCGGTGACGAAGTCGGTATGTAGCTCAATATCGGCCAGCGTTTTGAAACCCCCTAGCCACTCGAGCACGTCTCCTACAAAGGAATGATGAAGTTCCGCGCTCTCGGCGGGGCTAAGTACAGGTTGCAGGCCGGTCTTGACGTTACCCGGCACTGGAGCCTCAGCGAAAAGCATGATGACGGGGAACATATGAACATTGTAAAATCGAATGGTATGAAGAAGAACACGCTCGTTACATTTGGTGCCGCATCGTTGCTGATGTTGGGGCTGGTCTCACTGCCCTCGGCCGGGGCGCAAAAAGGCGACGCCACCAAGGGCAAAGAAGTGTTTGAGCAGTGCTCTGTCTGCCACAACGCCGATTCGGACGAAAAGAAAATGGGCCCGGCGCTCAAGGGTTTGTTTAAGCGCGAGAAGCTTTCCAACGGTAAGAAGCTGAACGAAGAGAGCGTCCGCGGCCTGATCAACACGGGCGGCAATGGCATGCCAGCGTATGAAGAGTTGTTGAGCGCCGAAGAGCGCGACAACCTGCTTGCCTACCTGAAGACGCTGTAAGACGCCTTCGTCTGTTACAATAGAAAAGCGCGGCCTCGCGGCTGCGCTTTCTCTTGCGTCCCCATCGTCTAGAGGCCTAGGACACCGCCCTTTCACGGCGATAACCGGGGTTCGAATCCCCGTGGGGACGCCATCATTTTTTCTCGCCCATCGATTTCACGGCACCGCTACTGTTTACGGCACCGCTACTGGTGCAACCCTCTTCTTTGTCGCTTGCTCAAAGGCATAAGCCAGCCCTAATAGTTTGGGCTCACTGCAAGCCATGCCTGTGAAGCTAACTCCAAATGGAACCGGTTTTGCGTCAAAGCCTGCGGGCAGCGGCGGTGTGGGCGCGTTGGGAATCGTCGCAAACGGCACGATCACAGTCGGGTAGCCAGGCTTGGCCGCAATCGATGCACCATTGGCCCCGGGGAACAGAATCGCGTCCAACTTGTTGGCCTTCATTGCTTCGTCGATGCCATGGGTTCCGGCGAGCTCAATGTCTTTGGCCCGGTCAGATTCATAGCGCGTGCGGTCGGCTTGTAAATCCATCTCATCGGAAATGTCGAGCTGCGACTGACCAAAGCGGATTGCGCCACCCTGGATGTGCGTCATATTCCATTCGCGGAGTTCTGTGAGCGTTTTGACTGGGGCGGAGGCGCCAAGCGTCGCGAGCCAGGCGTTGAAATCGCGTTTCATGCCGTATTTCAAGACGACGGAGCAATCGGCGTCGCGTCCCTTGACGTTGTTCAACCCGGAGCACTGCCCCCACAGGGCAAAGTTTTTGGCTGGATCCTGGGTGACAATGCTCGGGATGTCCGCCGGGTCAACGATGATCGCGCCTTGCTGTTTGAGAACTTCGATGGCCTCGGACATGGCGCGGGTTTGCTCGGGGGTCAGGCCGTCGTTGGCACCGCGACCGGCGCGGCGGGCGGTGGAGCCGGGCAGGTCGATGCGTTCATAGAAATACGCGCGGGGGATGCCGATGCGCGCGCCCTTCAGGCTGTCGGGCTTGAGGAAGGGCGTGTAGTCACGATTGGCGGGGGGCGGGCAGAGCTTTGTCGCGGGGTCGTTGGGGTCGGGTGCGGGGCTTTCCAGCGCGCCCAGCAGGATCGCGGCGTCAGTGACGGTTTTGGCCATCGGGCCGGCGGTGTCTTGATCCGCGGTGATCGGGATCACGCCATAGCGGCTGATGCGGCCAACGGTGGGCTTGACCGCGGCGAGCATGTTTTGATTCGCGGGGCTCAGAATGGAGCCGGAAGTTTCACTCCCGACGTTAGCGGCCCAAAAATTGGCGGCCGTTCCGGCGCCAGAGCTGGAGCCGCCGGTCTGCATCACTGGGCGCCCGTCGGCGCTGCCGTCGCGCGGGTCCTTACGCGGGTCGTAAGGGTTGTAAGCAAAGCCCCGCGCCGCATTGTAGTTGGCGGGCATCGGCATCGGCGCGCCCGCCACCCAATTGGCCAACTCCGATAGCGTCGTCTTGGCGATGATGACCGCGCCTGCGGCACGAAGGTTTTTCACTAGCGTCGCGTCGTAGGGCGGCAGGTAGCCCTCAAAGGCCAGCGCGCCGCCTGTGGTGACGATATCGCGAGTGAGGATGTTGTCCTTGAGCGCGATTGGGATGCCGTGCAGGGGGCCACGGAGACGGCCTTGCGCGCGCTCGCGATCGCGCTCCTCTGCCTCTTGGATGGCGTGCGCGTTTACCGTCACGATGGCGTGGAGCTTGTTCTCGTAGGTGGCGATACGCGTTAGATACTGGATCACCAGATCGCGCGAGGTTACCTGACCCTTCTCCATTGCAGCGCGCATCTGCGGGATGCCAGCTTCAAGGACAGAGAAGGGGGCCGCGGGCGCGGCCTGCAGGCAGGACGCGAAAAGCAGAAAAAGTGAGCGTTGCATTAACGCAACAGAATACCAATGGAGCGAGCCAACTGACTAGCTTGCCCGCCGCCGTCCAAACAGCCAGCCACCGACCAACCCGGCAACGATCCCGCCGCCGCCCACCATGAACAACGCCTTTTTGGCCTCGTCGATCAGCACGTTATTAAAGACATTGGCAGACAAGTGCAGATGCATGACCTTCCACTCGCCATTGACCTTGGCAATAGTCGTCGTCCATTTGCCTTCCAGCTTGAAGGGGCCGCGAATGGTGGGAAAGTATTCGTCCTCCATCGTTCCTTCCGCGATGGCCACGTCGCCGTTGCCGAGGAAGCGTGCCGGGCCGGAGAGCTTGGCCTTGGTCAGGTACTTTTCAAGGATGCGGTCTTTGCCCTTCAGCATCCGGTCGTAATAATCGAGCACTTCTTTGGGCCCGTGAGAGACTTCGCCATTGGCCCAGACGACAACGCCCCGCGGATCCATTCGGGCGGCCATGCGTTCCAGGCTTTGCGCATTGATGCTGTCCTCGACGTCGTGAAAGATCTTGAGCAGTTGCTCGCGATCGGCGGCGTGAGGGTCAACTGGGTCGGGGCCGGACGTTTGGCCTTCGGAGAGTGCGACGCAAATCGTGGCGAGCCCGCCGAGGCGGGACAATGAACTGAGCATCATATAGGAATTCCACATGCGGGCCCTGCTGTCAAGCGGCGGGTGCCGCTTATACTAAACGGCAATGCTAAGCGTGTATGCGCTCAAGCCGGCGTTCCAGAACTTATTGCGGCCAGCGGTAAAGTGGCTGGCGGCGCAAGGCGTGACGCCAAATCAGGTGACGATCGGCAGCGGTTTAGCGTCCGTACTGGTGGGCTGGGGCCTGATGGCAGGGGAGAAAGCATGGCTGCTGCTGCCGCTATTTTTGCCGGTGCGGATGGCACTGAACGCAATGGACGGAATGCTGGCGCTGGAGCGGCGGATGCAGACCCGGACTGGTGCAATCTTGAACGAAGGGCTCGACCTGGTGTCGGACGCGGCGTTGACTTTGCCGTTTGCGGCCGTGCCGGTACTCAACGCCAGTGCCGTTTGGCTTGCAGTTGCCGCCGCCATCCTGGTGGAAGTGGCTGGCTTTGCGCCCGCCGGGGGGCGGCGCTATGACGGGCCGTTTGGCAAGAGCGACCGGGCCGTGGCTCTAGGCACGGCGGGGGCATGGCTTGGCTTAGGGTGGCCGGTGGCAACATGGGCGGGTTGGCTGCCTGCGGTCTGGATGTTACTTTGCGCTTTGACGGCAGCCAATCGCATGCGGCCCATGAGAGGAT
>JANXUM010000186.1 GCA_025356215.1 Bryobacter sp.
CGACCAACATCATGCCGATCAGGATCGGACGGAAGTTGGCAACCAGCAGCGCCGATACTTCGCGAAAGCTGTGCATATGAAGAGGCGGCGGCGAGGCTGGCTCCGGGGGGGCAGTTGGTGCTTGTCTCAGACGGTGTCGTCGAAGCCGAGAACGCACAGCGTGAGTTGTTTGGCTTTGAGCGGATGCGGGAGATGTCGAGGAAAACTGCAGCAGAGATGGCCGAGGCGGCCAGGGCGTGGGGACAGACGGATGACATCACCGTCGTCACGGTGCGGAGGCGTATTTGAGAATCCTTTGGACCTTGCTGCTGGGCAGCGCTTTGTTTGGCCAAACCGAGTTGAGTGTCGAGGCCACCGGATGCCGCCATACGGCGGGCGATAGCCCCGCCTGGTCTCGCGCGGACTTCGACGACTCTGGCTGGCAGCCGGAGCTTCCCAAGTTCGGCAGTCCCTATACCTGGAGCCGCTGCCAGCTTGACCTGAGGGCGCTTTCTGTTGCGGGGCCATTCTCCGCTCTGGTGCAAGTGCATGGAGCCTGGGAACTTTACATCGATGGGCAGCTTGCTGCTTCGCATGGAGACATTCGCAATGGGCGTGTGCCGTTCAATGTCTATGGCATGGGGCCTCTGTCGCCATCACCGCAGCGCCGAGTGGTGAAGGTTGCGTTGCGGCGCTTCAGTCTACTCTTTGGCCCCGGCCCTAGCAATCCACCTTTGCGGATCCTGGTTGGTGTTGAGCCTGCGTTGTTCGCCATCAATTCGCGGGAGAGAGCTTCTGTCTTGAAGTCGGCATTGCCGACGCTATTCTTCGGAGCCTTTGGTGTCCTGGCCGGCTTGTTGCTGCTGATTCTTTACTACTCGGACTGGACGCAGAAGGAAGTCCTATGGTTTGCCTTGACTGCGCTGAGTCTGGGCGCACTTCGTTTGCTTTTTGCCCCGGGCCAAGCCGGAGAATTCTTGTGGCTGATTGGAATTTGGTGTCTCGCCAATTGCTTGAACTATGTCGCTATGGCAGGGCTTTTCTACACGCTGGCAAACAAGCCCGTACCTCGATTCTATGTTTTCGTCGTTTGTGTAGAAATCATTTTGACTACCGTTTGGGCAGTCGTTTTGATCTTCATTCCGGAAGACGCTAGATTTTGGTTTTCTGGGGCCACCTATCGGGCGCTTTTGATTCCTTACATCAGTTTGTTACTGATCTCGGCTCCGGTTGCGGCCTTCTGGCCGGTGTGGCGCCTTCCGCGTTCGCAGTATGCGGTGGGTATCGTGAGTCTGTTTTGGTTTCTTGGTACGATCTCCAACCAGGTCGCCCAACTACGCTGGTTTTCGTTCTGGACACTAGCTGATGGGAGAAACCTTCAGGCATGGTTCTCGGCTCCCGCACTGGTGGCGATGTTCGTGGTGGTGACTTTGCGATTCCGGCGTGTTTCGAAGGATCGCGCGGAACTGCAAGGGGAGATGAAATCAGCGCAGGAGGTGCAGCGGTTGCTTACCACTTCCACGCTTGACGTTGCCGCCTGGGCCACGGTGAAGGTCGCTTATCTGCCGGCCAAGGAAGTGGGTGGGGACTTTTACTTTTGCCGTCAGACACCCGAGGGGCAATTGATCGTCGTGGGCGACGTGAGCGGTAAGGGACTGCGCGCAGCGATGTTGGCTTCGGTAGCCTTGGGTGCAATTCGCAATTCTACAAGTTGGTCGCCAGGGCCACTGTTGCAGAACTTGAACGCTGCGCTACATGGGCAGACCGGTGGAGGCTTCGTCACCTGTTGTGCGGCGCTGCTGAGGAATGACGGGCAGTTGACGGTGGCCAACGCGGGGCATCCGCCGCCTTATGTGGACGGGCGCGCAGCCCTAGTCGAGGCGGGCTTGCCGCTCGGGATCGTGGCGGAGGCGACCTACGAGGAAGCTGTCAGCGAGGGTTCGAGCGTCACGCTGGTCTCTGACGGGGTGGTGGAGGCCGAGAACCTACAGCGTGAGTTGTTTGGCTTTGAGCGGACGCTTGCGATGAGTAGTAGGTCTGCCCAGCAGATCGCCGACGCCGCCAAGGTGTGGGGACAGACGGATGACATCACCGTTGTCACGGTGAGGAGGCAGGCGTGATCGGCTATTGGAACATCGCCTGGGGCAAAAGCAGCATTGGATCCAAGTCGAGAGCGACTGCCAAGGAACGGTCCAACTCTTCGAGTTTGGCTTTGCCGAGGTGGCCGACAAAGTGCGTGAGCATCGGTTCTGGAAGACTTGCGAGCTCATCACAGTGGATGCTGCTGTCGTGTTTCAGCCCTTCCTCAACGCCAACTGTCACTTGGGTCCGTAAACCGTCATACCGGGAGTACACGGGGGCGCAGACGACGGAGGAGAACTTTGCATCAGTTAACACCTGGCGGCTCACCACGACAAAGACGCGTTCCTTGCGGGGATCGGCAGGCCCTGAGCGCGTGACGAGAGATAGATCGCCGCAATGCACCTATTGCGTAATTCCCTGGAACTCCAACACATCCGATTGCTCGTTGAGCTCTTCCGCCACACGATCCAGAATGACTGCGTCTTTGGCATCTCGCTCTGTTTTCGCCCGCCGGGCAAGGTACGACAGTGCAGCGCGTTCCAGGAAGGCAGACCGGTTATCCTCAATCCGGTCAATCTCTTCCAGCAATGAGCTGGGAAGAGTGACAGATGTCTTAACTCGCATACTGGCAGTATATTCCGCCCCGAAAGTGCTTCACGAAGCGGGGCGCTTAGCCTGGGGCCAGAGGCGATGATCGACAATATCACTGTGGCGACAGTAAGAAGGAGCGTATGAGCGCTCTAGCCGTTCGGTTCGATCAGTTCTTCCCAAGCGAGGGCGTATCCGACGGCCCGCTTCACTTCTCGAATATCGCAGTTCACCACACAGGGCTTGGGCATTCCCGCCGTTTTGCCCAACGGCAGTTCGATGTAAGCATGGCTATATCATCGCGCGATATCTGCCTATCGATTGCCCGGGCCTGGGGCCGGAACGATGACATCACCGTGGTGACGGTGCGGAGGAAGTCATGAGACTGCTCTCTCTGAGCCTTATGGCGGCCACGCTTCTGGCCCAGACTATACCGGTGGAGAGCCTGTCTCAACCGCGGGCGCTCAGCGGCCAATGGAAGTTTCACGAGGGCGACGATCCGAAGTGGGCGCAACCGGATTTTGACGATTCAAAGTGGTCGACGATCGCCATGCCAGCCAAAGTGAACCAGGAATTCGGCCAGCGCTGGTACCGAGTGCGCGTTGCGCTTCCCACCTCGCTCATCAACGAGCCTCTTGGCCTTCTGGCTGGCCCATTCGGAGCGGCCTTCGCTTATGAGGTCTTTGTCGATGGGTTGAGAGCCGGATCTCTTGGCGGATTTCGTGCGACGGAACTCCGCTTGCCGACGGTTTCTGTCTTTCCGATCGCTCGGCCAACGGGTGAGAGACTGCTGCTCGCGTTTCGAGTTCGCAGCATTCCGTCGGCGTACACGATTCCGGCCGAGACGGAGTCTAGCGCCTCGTTCCTCGGCACGCTGGAAGGCGTGCGCACGCAGGAGAAGCTCTGGCATGCGGAGCGTCTGAATGGCCGTCTGAATGGCTTGCTGCTCTCAGCCGCAATCGCGATGGCGGTGTTGTTCTTTCTGACGCTGCCTCTGTCCCGCAAGGGCTCGCGGGAGTACTTCTGGTTTGGGCTCTTTCTCGCTGGAAGCCTCGGCTTCCGGTTGATCCCCTTGTATCCAGAGGGCCTGGGGCTGGAACGGGTGGTCCTCTCCAACCTTGGTATGGCGGTCTCCCTTAGCGGTGGTGTATTGGTGTTGCCGTTTCTGCTGATTGAGCTCTTCGCCTCGCGCCACACGCTGCTTGGTTGGCTAGGTGCCGGCGCCATGTACGCAATGGCCTGCGCCGCCATGGCCAGCCAGCTTTTCGATGCGCCTTTTACGATCGAGACTCAGCGCATGCTCATACTTGGCGCCACGGTGGTCTGGTTCGTTTACTACTTTCCCTTCGCCTGGCAATATTCAGCCATCCGCGGGCAACTGCCAGCTATGCATGCCGTCCTGCTCTTTCACATGTCGGGAACCCTGATCCAGCATTTTGCCGTGCGTTATCTGCAATTGACCGAGAGCCAAGGCTTGTGGCTTCAAACCATCCGCTTGATCACTCTCTTGCTTGTTACTTTTGCGATGGCGATTCTGCTGAATCGTCGTGCTGCGAACCTGGCTGACGAGAAGCAGCGCTTAACCCGCGAAATTGCCGCTGCCGCCGAAGTACAGTCGCTTATGCTGCCGGGCTCGGAGCAAGGCGGAACAGAAACAACGATCGACGCAGTCTACCAACCGGCTTCGGAAGTCGGCGGCGACTTCTACCAGGTGCTCGACCGTTTGGACGGCTCCCGCGTCGCGCTGCTAGGCGACGTCAGCGGGAAGGGCTTGAAAGCCGCCATGTTGGTTTCAGTCGCCATTGGCGCCTTGCGTCGAGAGAAATCTTCTTCCCCGGCGGAGATTCTGGCTGGGCTGAATGAAGCGCTCCTCGGCCAGGGCGGCTTTGTCACTTGCTGCTGCATTCGCTACGTGCCGGGGGGAGAGCTAACGGTTGCCAGCGCCGGACATCCATCACCCTATTGCGACGGTCGCGAAGTGGACCTCGTGGCGGGGTTGCCCTTGGGCATCATGGCCGATACAGGGTGGCAAGAAACGCGAATCCTGCTGCCTCCTGGGGCGCAGGTCACAATTGTTTCTGACGGAGTAGTGGAGGCGGAGAACCCTCAGCGCGAGCTCTTCGGTTTCGACCGCACAAGGGAGATTAGCGGCAAGTCCGCGCGGGAGATTGCCACCGCCGCCCAGTCCTGGGGC